>CAYGRY010000007.1:0-56632 GCA_964352405.1 uncultured Halobacteriovorax sp. | reverse complement strand
TGTACGTTTTAACTAGAAGTGGGGAAAAAGAACCCATTAAATTCGACAAGATCACCGAGAGAATTGAGACTCTTGCCCATGATCTTGATAGCCAATATATCGATTCGTCGATTATTGCTAAAAAAGTTATTGAAGGAATTTACGACGGAATCACAACGCGTGAGCTTGATCAGCTTGCCGCTGAGACAGCTGCGTATCTTTCAACAAAACATCCTGACTACTCTGCCCTAGCCGGTAGAATCGCTGTTTCTAACCTGCACAAGGAAACACGCGGATGTTTTTCAGAAAACATTAAATCTATGTATAATTTTGTAAACTCGATGACTGGTGAGCATTCACCACTTGTTTCAAAAGAGCTTTATGAAACTGTAATGGCTAATGCTGAAAAGCTTGATCAGGCCATGATTGATAAACGTGATTTCGGTTATGATTATTTTGGTTTCAAAACTCTTGAGCGCTCTTACCTTCTTAAAATGAATGGCAAGATCGTTGAGCGTCCAGGTCAAATGCTTATGCGCGTCTCTGTTGGTATCCACATGGATAACATCGATGCTGCCATTGAGACTTATGATCTTATGTCTGAAAAATATTTCACACATGCGTCTCCGACTCTATTTAACTCTGGGACTTCAAAGCCTCAGCTTTCTTCATGTTTTCTTCTTCAAATGAAAGACGATAGCATCGAAGGAATTTACGATACCCTTCGCCAAACTGCTCTTATCTCTCAAAGCGCTGGTGGCATTGGTCTATCAATTCACAATATTCGCGCCAAAGGTTCTTTCATTAAAGGAACTAACGGAACTTCTAACGGTATCGTACCAATGCTTAAAGTCTTCAACGACACAGCTAGATACGTTGACCAAGGCGGCGGAAAGAGAAAAGGCGCCTTCGCAATCTATCTAGAGCCATGGCACGCCGATATCTTTGATTTCCTAGAAATGAAGAAAAACACTGGTACAGAAGAAAGCCGTGCTCGCGATCTTTTCTACGCTCTTTGGATCTGTGATCTATTTATGAAGCGTGTAGAAAGTGATGGTATGTGGTCACTTTTCTGTCCACATGAAGCTCCAGGTCTTGCTGACTGCTACGGCGCTGAGTTTGAAAAACTTTACACGAAGTATGAAACTGAAGGTCGTGCGAAGAAAACAATCCGCGCACAAGACCTATGGTTTGCCATTCTTGAAAGCCAAATTGAAAGTGGTTCTCCTTATATGCTCTACAAAGATGCAGTTAATGAGAAAAGTAACCAAAAGAACCTTGGAACAATCAAGAGTTCAAACCTTTGTACTGAAATCATGGAGTACACTGCTCCTGATGAAGTTGCTGTTTGTAACCTAGCTTCAGTAGCTCTTAACCGTTTTGCTGAAACAGAAACAGGCACATACAACCATCAAAAACTTTATGATGTTGTTTACCGTATGACGATGAACCTAAATAAGATCATCGACATCAATTACTACCCAGTGCCAGAAGCTAAAAATTCAAATATGCGCCACCGTCCAATTGGACTTGGTGTTCAAGGTCTTGCGGATACATTCTTTGCTCTTCGCTTACCGTTTGAATCAGCTGAAGCCCTAGAGCTTAACAACCAAATTTTTGAAACGATTTATTTTGCAGCACTTAGTGCTTCAAATGATCTTGCTAAAATTAATGGCGCTTACCAAACATATGAAGGCTCACCTGTTTCTCAAGGACAGCTTCAGTTTGATATGTGGGGAGTTAAGCCAACAGGTAAGAACTGGAATTGGGATGAACTTCGCGCTAAAATTAAAGAGCACGGTGTAAGAAACTCTCTTCTAGTAGCTCCTATGCCAACAGCTTCAACGTCACAAATTCTTGGCAACAATGAATGTTTTGAGCCGATTACTTCAAATATTTATGTAAGACGCGTTCTTTCTGGTGAATTTGCGATCGTTAACAAATTCCTAGTAAGAGACCTTGTTGATCAAGGCCTTTGGGATGACAAGATGAGAAATGAAATCATTGCTAACAATGGTTCAGTTCAAGGCATCGAGCGAATTCCAGAAGAAACTCGCGAACTTTACAAAACTGTATGGGAAATTAAACAACGTGCTGTAATTGATATGGCCGCTGGTAGATCTCCATATATCGACCAAGGCATGTCTCTAAATGTTCACATGGAAGAGCCTAATTTTGGCAAACTTTCTTCAATGCACTTTTATGCATGGAAAGCAGGTCTTAAGACAGGTATGTACTACCTAAGAACTCGTGCAGCGGTTAATGCTGTTAAGTTCACAGTGACTCAAGAAACAAAGACTCCGGAAATCACACAAGCGGAAAGAGAAGCGATGGTTTGCTCCATCGACAATCCTGAAGATTGCGTCATGTGTGGATCATAAAAAACTAGTTAGACGTACTTAATAAGAAAGGCCTCGAATGAGGCCTTTTTTTATTCTATAATTCCAAATTCAAAAGCAGCTTTTTCAAGGATCATCTTTTTTACATCTGACTTAGAGTAAAGCTTTGGGAAATTTGAACAAAGTTCACCTGACTCAAAGCCTTCTTCTACATAGCGAGCAATATCACTCATTGTAATATCGGTAGAAACCTTTTTCTGAAGCTTCTTTAGTAATCTTCGAGAAAAACCACTCGCATTGTTTCCGGCCTCAAGGATTTTTTGCTCTTTTGGTGTTGAACCTGCATAAATCTGTGTAGCAATAAGAGCAACCGTAAGTGCTGCAAAAACAGGGTGAATAACAAACCCTGCTCCAGATACATAAAGTGTCGATTCGCCGTAAATGGCAAAATCATAATTCTCGCGAACATCCAGCTTATGATTAGCCGTTCGTTGATATATTTCACGGCAAGAAAAAGAGCTTTGTGCAAAAGAATTAGAAGATAAAAGCATTATAAATGCTGAAATTAAAAGTGTTCTCATTAGTGTTCCCCAACAAAAATTAGAATGAATAAAAAAGGAGTACAACAATGAGAACTCTACAGCAATACGGTATGTAAAAAAGAATGATTTACTGGATAAGCTCGGCCCTAATAGATCCAAAACCTAGCATTGATTTATCTGAGAACACACAAAAGCTCTGTTCATTATGATTACCATCATGAAGCTGCAGTGGAGCACCTTTAAGAGTTTCAATACAAGCAACAGCAGCTGGATCCTCACCGTCTAAGGCCTTACCGTGCTTAATCTCAATTGACTTTGCTATACAGTCTTCTTTAAGACAAATAGCGCTAACTTCGCGGTTATTTTCAAGTGTCACGACTTCATATTTTTTACCTAGAAAATCCTCTAAGGCAAAAGATGAAAACGAAGCAATGATACTAATAAATAGAATTATTTTTTTCATAATCAACTCAAATACTCAATTTACCAAAGCGGAACATCACTTTTGATAAGTAATCCTCTGACATATAGAAAATACCATTTTCACAGTCTAATGAACCTGCACCAGGACAACCATTTTCTCCGCTTCTAGCGCAAACTCTGCGACCATTCGTTACAGAGCGACAAGCGTCTGTTCCCCAAGAGTTTCTAATACGAAACATTTTCTTTCCATTTCTAGTTACAACACCAGTAACGGTTACCGCATGACCACCGCCATTTTTACATTGTCCACTAGATTCACGATACCCATTAAGCTTAGGATACTTGCCGTAAAAGCCTGCAGAGCAAACTGAAATTGGCGTTGCATAGCCTGATCTAACTTGCGCTTCAATCGCTGCAAGCTTTGGCTTCATCTGGGCGGAACTTAATCGTGGGCTAATAAACATATCATCACGACAGGTAAATCGAGATGACATACCAAAATAATTATTTGGTACACGTGCAAGATTATTTGCTCTAGCATAAGCCACGCAACGTGAATTCATATTTTGATAAGATTCGTTTAAAACTCTATTGATTGTTGTACGCCTTTCTCTGTCAAACTGTATAGCTTCACCGACGTAACCAGTAAGATCACTACCTCGTCTAAACAGATAAGGGCCAAAGCCACTAAAAACCATATCTGCAAATTCATTTGCACCGCGAGCAATAAGATCCCCAAAAGAAGAACTCTGTCTTGGACTTAATGTTTCAATAATATTTCTGGCGTCATCGATAAGCTCAGCAAACTTAGGATTGCTCATATCAACGACACCGTTAAGGTTACATACAGCTGAAATAATATCACCGGCATCTTTTTTTGCCTTAGCTCGATCAGCAGCATTCCAAGAACTTTTATCAAAAAGACTTTGTAGCGAACTTAAGGCTTGATCTAATGTATCTACATTGTCACCTAATTTCGTTGGAGTCATACCAGGACGAGTCGCCACAAATCGATTAAAGGCCTGGACTGAACAAACTTCGCCTCGAGTTTTTTTAGCTTCGTTAAAAAAAGCACAAGTATTGCCTGCACTTATATTTGCTCTGCCAACATGAGCTGAAATAATTCCACCTAAAAGAAGTGGATGAGGCTGAGTCACACTCCTAGAGCCGTTACGTTTTAAAAAAACACCTGTTAAAACGTCTGTACCCGAATGGGTATAGCAGTTACCGGTCATTTGACTCAAAATAGGCTGCTCGGACAACAAAACAGGGCTTTGTGCCAAAGCATACTGGGTGAAAAATAGCGTATAGATGATGAAGATATTTCGCATATAAACTATTATCGGAGTATTTTGCTTCTTCCTTTAAACAAACTTATATAAACAGTATGTTACAACGTGAAAATATGTAGATAGCTCTTTTGCCTCACAAAATAATGGTTAAAATCAGTGCCATGAAAAGATGGCGAATTCTAATATTATTATTAATCGCAATGCCCTTTATAGGTCATGCCCAAATAACTGCAAACTTTGGAATTGCGACGAGAAATGAGCTACCAAGTAGCTATATCAAGGCCATCCTATGGAATATTCATGCTGGTGAACATGTTGATTTTCCATCTGATTATCAACATTTAACCAAAGACTCTCACCTTCTTCTGATGCAAGAAGTAGATCTAAACTCTTCACTGCAATCAACACTCGAAGATACTGAACTCTATTTCACTCATGCAAAAAGTTATATCTCACCCTTGTCTGGTAATAAAAAAGGTATCGCTACAGCAAGTGTTTCAAAACCTACGACGACGAGAGCTCTTCGATCAAACGTAGTTGAATTTGGTGCGACGACTCCCAAAGCAGTTCTAGTCCAGCTCTATAAACTCAGTGATAGAAAAGAATCACTCCTAGTAGCAAATGTTCATGCTATTAATTTTGTGACCAACGAAATGTTCTATCAGCATATTGATCAAATTATGAAGGCGATCAAATTTCATCATGGACCTGCTTTGATCGCAGGAGACTTTAATACTTGGAACAAGAGCAGACTCCAGTACTTAGACAATGAAATGAATAAACAAGACCTCGAACGTGTTCAATTTAATGGAGGTCGATCATCTTTTCCAAATATTGGCAGATGGTTTGGCGTAGAGATTGGCGGTGAATTTGATCAGGTTTATTCTAGAGGTATCAATGTAAGATTCAAAGAAGTTCATTCATCAATTCAATCTTCTGATCATAAACCTATTGAAATTCATTTTAGTATTTTATAGGAAGTGAATTCGGCCAGGAGAGGAAATTGAATAATCAAGGTGGGATGTTGGGAAGGATCTAAAGACAGTGAAGAGTTATAGACCTTCTCCTGGCCAACCACCTAATTATTATTTCAAGTAATGAATGAACCTAAGTCATCCTTTCGTCAGGTCAGGTCAAGAAGGTGTTAAAGTTTTTCAAAGACTTGAATCCTGTACATTTGAACTTTTTCCTTGGCGATTTCACTAGAATAACGCGTTGTCACATCTGTATAACCATCCCAATTTGACTCAGGTACTCGCAAGTAACTTCTAAGCACAACTAAACCCCCCTTTCGTAGTGAAGGCAGCAACTCTTGAGCATAATTGGTCTCAATATCACCTGAAAAATAAGACGGAACATCTGATAAAGAAACAAACTCTAAGTCATTATTAAAAACTTTTGCTGCACTTAATAAGTCTTTTTTCAACGTCAAAACTTTAGAGCCTGACTCCAGACTTGATTTAACAGCATGAAAATTAACTGAGTCTGCTTCAATAGTATTTCCATCTTGATGAGCAATTTGTCCAAAAAAACACAAGTTCGCAAAGAAACTTTCACGAACTAAACCATTTCTAAAGAGATGATCAAAAGAAGATTGGTAATATTCAAAGTGAGTTTCTGGAACATTTTTTTTTATAAAATCGCCTTTATACAATAAAGCATTAAAGACTGCCTTATTCCCAAGTAAAAACAAAACTGTGTCCCAACGTTTTTGCGGGAATTCATTTTCATAATAATGAATTTGTTCCTCAAGAGAATGAAAACTTAAAATCTTGTCATAGTCTTTACCCATAATAAAGCGAAGACCTTTTGATAACGTTTGAAAGGTTTTTTCCCATTTGCCTAAATAAAGAATTGATTTCCACTTATTTGTTTCGAAGATAGGAGCAAAATATGTTCTATCTTCAGCTGACAAATCGATTTTAGAAAAAAGTTTCTTTCTTTCCAGTGAGTAATCATAAGCTGCGTAGGGAGGAAAGCCCCAAAATATTAAGAATTGTTCGAAGTTTAAATTTAAATAACAGCTCATTCGAAGACGAGTTAAGGCAAGTTGAGATTCCACGAGATCAACACAGACAAGTTTTTCTGGCTGGCAAGACAAAAGAGGAAGAGCCCTTGAGCCACAGCCTGCAATAGATAAAATATTCTTGGGATTGAGTTGATTAACGATACTAACTTCAAAGCCTGTATCTTCATTTCCTAGAGAATAATTAAGACTATTAAAATATTTTGGAGAACTCATTATATCCCTACTCTTTCCAGTTTTTTAAAATGTCTAAGGCATGGCCACGACAAAGATCAAACTCTTGATCTGTAATTATCCCGCTATGACCTGTAATATGCGAAAGTCGAACCCCATGTTCTCTGGCCATACGATCAATATCCAATACTTTTTGATAACTTATATTCCGCGATAAAGTAAAACTTTCAAATCTGTTATCCATCGCAAGAAGAGCAGTTTCAGCTAGGCAGGCATAAACAATCCTCCCCTGCAGACCAAGATTAACTTTCATTTTATAATCACCAGGAAGCTCAACTTCTCCGGACTCAATTACCATGACATCTGGTCTTTTCAAGGCATCTTCTTCACTAATATCAAGTGGTCTAGAAACATCACAGATGACTGCGCCAGGTCTGACATTTTCAATCTCTAGAATTTTTTGACCTCGCGCTGAGGTTGTCGTGATAATTAAATGTGATCTTCCAGAGTGCACCTCTGGTGACGTTGCGATTGTTACTTTGCAGTTAGGAGCAATGATTAAAATTTCTTCTTTCAACTCAAGTAGTTTGTGTGCTCTTGGGGCGACTAAGATCACTTCTTTCCATGATTGGCAAAGAACCTTTGCAGATACAGCACCAATACTTCCTGTGGCACCAATAACCATGGCCACACCTTGATATAACTCACCTTCTTTCTTAACCATCTTCATTTTATCAACGGCGAGCTTGGCCGCCCATAAAGTTGCACAGGCCGATAAAGAGTTTCCTGTTGTGACAGGAATTGGACTTCTTCGATTGACAGTGACACCCGCATCACCAACTATTTTTGTATAAGCTCCAAGACCAATAATTTTTGCACCAGCTCCTTTTGCGGAACGACACAGCCTGACTAATCTTCGATAAACATCTTCTGGATCTTTTTTCATGAGCATGGCCGGAGTTTCAGTTAAGGTATAAATTAATCCCATAACCTCTTTACCGGTTTTTTCACTTTTTACACCGTCTATAGTTCCCCAAAACATTCCTGGAACCAATGTCGCGACCCGCTCAACGATTGGACTTAATTTTGACTCAAGTGATCTAAAAGGCTTTGCTGCTGGATGCATAAATAATTGACCAGCATGCAAAGGGTGGATAATGAAAGCATATTTCTCAATCTCTTCTTCTTTATCTACTGTATTCTTGACGATATTTTGAAGCGTCGGTTCGAGCTTAAGTCTATCAATCCAAATAAGAATTTTATCCTCATCTAAAGGCTCTGCTTCTGGCTCCATGGCCTGGAATAAAGCCTCTAATACCGCAAAGTTAAAATGCTTACCTTCAAAAATTTTAGGAGTACAAGAAATCACCTGCTTTACATTGGCTTTTTCTAGCATCTTCTCAAGTTTAGGGCTCAGATAATCAACGATGAGCGTTTTGTTTTTAAGGTGTTCATGATCAAACTGCATCAAGAGACTTTCATTACAAACAAAAACATCTTGAGATAAAAAGTCATCAAGTGTTTTTGGTAGTTTTTTAGGATTGAAATCTGGCAGCTTAGCATTTTTTAAATTTAATCTTTTTAAAATAGGCCAAAGCATCTGCATAAAAAGATCAAGTTTATCTTTTCCATTGAGAGCAAAAGGCATTTTTCCTAAAAGATAAGGATCAGCAAGCAAAGGCTTTAGGCCAAGATCATTCAAAGCCGCCATAAAAGACGAATCTAACACCCCAGAATAGACGGAGTAGCTTTTATCTTGAAACCAGCTTGGATTGTCTAAAAAGAACTTTCTTAGCGCCCACGGAAGATAGATACGCTTAAGCATTACACCATCAACGACAGGAGTAACTCTCGCCGTATTTCGAAGCATCCTAACTTGAGGATGCGTGAGTTCACCGTCTTTAAGATTGTATGTTGATGGTAGACCAGTGATCGCAATAACATCACAACGCCCGTCAAAGCGCTTAATCATTTCTTTTGTGGCCTGAACGTCAAAGTTCATCGAAAAGTGTGAAAGACGAAAATCTTCACACTCAAACTCGACTTCATAATCGTCGTCAGACCCTTCAAGGGCGAATCCCAAACATACTATATGCTTCATAACTACCTAAGAATAAGACTAAATCTTAGTAGCTTCTCGGAAGAAAGGAGATTTAATTTCACTCCATGTGACATTGTTTAGAATATTTAACAAGCCCGTGTCTTTGGACTTTGAATAATTTGGTGAAATGACCATATAATCGAGTAATTCTCTCGGCAATGCTTCATCTAAAGGGAGCATCTTTACAAGACTTAAAAGCTTGCTACCTGCATTAACAGTCTTAATATTTGAAACTAAACCAAGGGATTTAAACATCTCCTGTGAAAACTCTAAAATGGTAGGAGCACTCGGCATGACTAGATGATGACTACCTAACAGTTTATTTTCCACTGAGTACAAAATACTTTCAACAATAGAATCAACGGTAACTAAAGGGAATATTGATTCAGCGTTTATAGGTAAAACGACAAAAGGAACTTTCTTAAAAAGAGGAAACTTTTGAATTATCTTTTGAGCATAACTAATGGCGAGATAAGGCCCATCGGCTTTGAATTGACTCATATCACTTGAATTACCAATGATAATTCCCGGGCGTAAAACACAAAGTTTATCTTTAGCTATTGATCGCCTAATAAAGCCTTCTGCTTGTGACTTAGTTTTCGCATAAGCGTTTGGATAAGTTTGATTGTAATCAAGTATTTCAGAATCAATGATGCCGCTATGGTTTCCGCTAACAGCAACAGTACTGATATGAATAAAGTGTTGTAGATCAGGAAGTTTACGACAAAGACTAGATAAGTTCATCGTCGCCACAACATTGGCCATATAGCACTTGGACATAGGTGAAGTTAAATCATATAGAGCGGCTAAATGGATGACGGTCGTGACATCTTGAAGATGTTTTAAGTCATCTAGATTCGCTAAAACATCCGAGTTTTCAAGGTCGGCCTTGATAACCTGTAAACCATCTCTATCTTGAATAGCCTGAGGATTTCGGGCTAAACAAATAACTTTATGACCACTTTGAAGAAGTCTCTCAAGCACAAGACTACCTACAAAACCAGTGGCTCCAGTCAGAAGGATCATGACAAGGCTACTTGCTCAGGTGCTAGTGGGGTTAAGTTTTTTTGTCCAAGCTTAAGAGAAAATACATTTAATCCAGCATGGAGTGAAGAAATATTGAATTGATCATTCGTCTCAAATATTTCTCCGTCACCAAAGAAGTCAATTGGAGTGGCAAATTTTAAAGATACTTTCGATGTTTCGATACTTATAAAGTGAGGATCATTAACGGGGTGAATTCCTCTAAGAATTTTAAGAAAGCAATTAATAAGAAGCGCTCTGGTTGGATGAGTTAGGATGATCATATTAAATGTGCCATCATCATTTTTTGTAAGCGGAGCAAGACTATAGGTATCAGCAACTTTTGCTTGATTATTGATCCACACCGCAGAAGCTGTAAATCGACCAGATAGCTCATTTGAATTCACTTCAAAATCATATGTATCAAAGTCCCCTGTAAGTAATTCTTGAGCGACAAAGAATGAATAAATACTTTTGCCCGTTATATTCATAACTTTTTTAAAGGCTGGAGTTTTTACTCGAAGCTGATTAATTCGGCGGGCAACATCCCCGCCAAAGCCAATACCGCCATTAGTGGCCATATAGCGGCCATTAATATCGATAAGATCAATGCTCTTGGTTTGTTTTTCACGAATACAGCGAATCACTTCATCGACACTACCCTTGTGCCCAAGCTCGCTGGCGAGATCATTGGCGGTTCCACCTGGAACAACAAGTAGTGCAATATCCTTACCTGCGAGTTCTTGAATAAGTGTGTTAACCGTACCGTCACCACCAACAGAAACAATTGTATCAACATTATTGGCGATATCTTGTCTTAGTAAAATATTAAGCTCGGATAAAGACTTAGGAGTTCTATAGAGAACTTCACTGCGAAACAAAGACCTATGAATACGCTCTCGCCAGAACTCATAAGAGCAATGGGAAGCTTGTTGGTTCATGTAAACGCTGATTTTACTCATTCCACATTATGCCGCAAGGCAGTATTCTTGTCAGATATATTGTAAAAAATTCATCTATAGATTCTGTCGATAAAACCGATAAATCATTGATATTAAATAGGAATTGAATTGAATATAGCCATTGTCACCAGTGAAGTTACTTATATACCAGGGAACTACAATGCTCTCATCTGCGAGCTATTGAAGCTAAGTAACGTTAGGCTACTTATCAATCTTAGCAATCGTTCACCAAATCTTATCATTAAAGGCCTTGGTCTTATTGTCTTAGGCGCTAAAAAAATTGGCCTACAGCTTATAAAAAATACTGCTCACCCAAAGACAAGCGCAAGAAAAAATCTATGCAAAGAAAATAATATTAATTTTTTTAGTTTTGAATCAATCAATGAACCTGAAGCTATCAAAATAATAAAAGAAAATAATATTGATCTTATTTTAAATATAAGAACGAGATGTATTTATAAAAAAGAAGCTTTAGCAGCGCCAAAACTCGGCTGCATCAACCTCCATCATGGAATCTTGCCAAATTTTAGAGGTACGATGTGCGACCTCTATGCTTTGTATGAAGGAAGGCCTGCGGGATTTAGCCTACATAAAATGGAAGCCAAAATTGATGCAGGCACAATTTATTCAACAACCGAAGTAAGTTCAAAAGAATTAAATTATTGGCACTATTTAGCGACATCTCATCGCCAAGAGCTGGTGAAGATAAAAGAGCTATTAAATCAAATTGAATCTTTGGGACAATTACCTAAAGGTACTGTAAACGACAAAACACCAGAAACGAAATATACAAAAAATCCAACAAAATTGACTATCGATAAAATGCTTTCAAAAGGTATGATCTTATGAAAAAACATATACTAGCTTTTCATGGTTCCCCAGGACATCCTGATGATTTTCTCCACCTCAAAAGAGAGATGAGTAGTGATGTCACGTACACAATTGCCAATAGGAATACCTTAACATATGAAGGCGACTTTGATGCAGTCATTGGTTACTCTTTTGGATCTGTTTTGGCCTTAGAGGCCGCAGTCAAAAACAATTGCTCACAAGTCATTTTAATCTCTCCTTATATTTATACACAAAGTAAACTTTCAACGATTAAAAAAGTTGTTTTAAAAACACCAGGCGTTGGCGCTCTCATTCTTGGACTAGTAGGTCAAAAAGAAATAGATAAAATGCTAACACAATCTTCTCATCCAGCTCAGGTACCTGAAAGCTACAGACAAGATGCCCTTAACTACAATATCCCCTTGCGTTTAAGGCAAAGTATTTTTGAAAAGGATATTGAATCTAGCTATATTGACCAGCTGCTATTAAAACACAAAGAACTAGGTACAAAAATTACAATAATTCGAGGAAGAGAAGATACGACAAGTGATTACCAAGAACAAATGTCTCCGCTTATTGAAAAAGCATCAGCATCTGAAGAAATATTAGAGATGGCAGGACATGCACTTTTATGGACACATTTAGATGAATTGTCTGAAAAAATAAAAAAAATTATCTCAATCTCGCCGACAAAAAAGAATATTCCTAAAAGTGACCATAAATTAGGATATTTCCCTGGTGAAAACATTAACAATAATGTCTCGGCCTTTTTAACTCAGCACTTACAAAAAAAACCAATGCAGCAGATACTGTCATGGGTACACCCTGAAAAAGTAGCCACTTGGAATGGTATCGATTCACTTGAGCACGATAGTGTTAAAGTGGCCGAACTCGACCATTTGGTTTCAGTCCTCGCTACAGGCTTAAAAAAACTTGGATTACAAAAAGGTGATCGTGTCATCATCTTCATTCCAATGTCTCTTTATATGTATGCAGCCATGTTTGCCGTTCAAAGACTGGGTGCCATTGCAGTATTTTTAGATTCCTGGGCAAGAAGAGATCAAATGGGCAAATCAGCTCAAGTTGTTGCTCCAAGAATGATTATAAGTGTAGAAAAAGCATTTCACTATCTAGCTGATGTTAAAGAAATTCGTGATATACAGCTTAAAGTTGTCGCTGGTCCACACACCGAAAAATATAGCGCTTCACTAGATCAACTGTTTAAAGAAACACAAAGAACCGAGCCTGTTGCCGTTGAAAAGGAACATACTGCTTTAATCACATTTACAACAGGATCAAGCGGTACTCCAAAAGGAGCAGATCGTGGTCATCGCTTTTTAGCTGCCCAACACTATGCTCTTAACCGTCATCTACCATACAATGAAAAAGATGTGGACCTACCTGTCTTTCCCATTTTCTCACTTAACAATCTTGCGGCAGGAGTAAAAACAGTATTACCGGCCATTGATGTGGGCATACCAAACGAAAAAGATCCTCTAATTTTGTATCATCAGATGCTAAGTGAGGGAGTCACCTGCACGACTTTATCCCCTTCCCTCTTTAATGCTTTATCAAACTGGTGTCTTCAAAATAAAAAAGAACTCAGTTTTTTACGAAGAATAATTACTGGTGGTGCTCCAGTCTCAAATGACGATGTCAAAAAGATGCTTCAAGTTGCAAAGCAAGCAGAGATTCTTGTTCTTTACGGATCAACTGAGGTTGAGCCAATGGCGCATATTGAAGCTAAGCAAATGCTTGATCAAAAAAAGAGTTCAGATCCTGAAATAGAACTTGAGGGTGTTAATGTTGGAAAAATGGATAGTGGTCTAAAGGTTAAATATCTAAAGATTAATAAAGATCCAATTTTTATTAAAAATGATTCTGACTGGAAAACCAATGAAGTGGCAAAAGGCGAAGTTGGTGAAATTATCGTCGCCGGAGAACATGTTTGCCAAGGTTACTGGAATAACGAAGAAGCCTTTTATCGTGCTAAGATTCGAGACCATGAAAATACAGTATGGCACCGAACTGGAGATCTTGGTCGAATCGATAATGAATCAAATCTCTGGTTAGTAGGCAGGGTTCATAATGCCATTTCGAGAAAAGGAAAATACTATTTTCCGGTTCGAGCTGAAGTCATAATGAAAAAACTGAGCTTTGTTAAAAAGTGTGCCTATCTTGGTATTGAAGATAAAGAGCTTGGTGAAAAAACAATCGCGGCCTATATGACCAGTGACGATGCTTTGGGTTCACCGACTGAATGGGAAGAAGAAATCAAGCGCATCTTAGCTAAAAATGATGTTGTTGTAGATAAGGTTGTTCGAGTTGATGATATCCCAATGGATCCAAGACATCACTCAAAAGTTGAATATACGATTCTTAGAAGCTCAATTTTGGAGAAGGGTCTTTGAATAAAGCCAATTCAAATACAAGTGATTTAGCCTTTATCAAATTGATAGCTCGCTACCTAAAGTGTTGGCTAATCTTTTTTAAAGAGAGATTTTCTCCACTAACTCATATACCAATGATTGTTCTATTTTGCTTTGGTACTGCAACCTTTATTGACCTAAGGGACAACCTTCCAAAGATTTATGCCAGCCTATTAGCTTTTCTATTCTTTTTTAGACTAAGACTTTTCGATGAGATCAAGGATTACGAGCTAGATATCGTTATTAACCCAACGAGGCCTCTACCAAGAGGATTGTTATCAACGACAGATCTTAAGTTTGCCATTATCATTTGCACATTGCTTGAGTACTTCTTTTTAAGCTCATTTCTTCCAGATTCATTTCGATTCTGGCTTTTGGCCACCATATGGTCTTTTTTCATGTATAAAGAGTTCTTTATCCCGTCATTAATAAAACCTCATCTAACCACCTACGCGACAACACATACTTTTGTGACTCTCCCTCTCACCCTTTGTCTTATCTGCGGCATGAATGAAAGTGCCACGATTCAAGAGAATGATTTATATGTTGCTATAGGAGCTTGGTTCGTTTTTAATATTTTTGAGCTTGGAAGAAAAACTTTTACAAAAGAAGAAGAAAAATCAGAAATTGAAAGTTATTCTAAGATTTGGGGGCAGACAGGCTCCGTAATACTTGTATTAACTCATTCTCTTTTAGCAACAATAGCCTTTATCCATGCGTATCCATTTTTCACAACAACACTACCTCTGTATATACCAACTATTATTCTATCCTTTTGTGGTATATATTTTCTCTTTTCAAAGAACAGTAAAAGAGGTGTTTTTTATCGTCTTTCAAGCTCTATTTATATCATCTTGATCTATCTTCTCTTAACCGTATCTCCATATTTGGGAAGTTATTTATGATTGATCCTTTTGTCTTCATCTTCCCAACAAGTCTAGATAACTTTGTTAAATCACAAGCAGGTGGCAAGGCCTACAACTTACATAAACTAAGCAATAGTGGGTTTAACATACCAACTTGGTGTGCGCTACCGGCAAGTGTATTTGAAGACTATATCTTAAAAAATGATTTACAAGAATTTATTGATAAGCAAATCAGTTCAACTCAATATGATGAAAATATCATCTTAAAGAAATTTCAAGAGATTGGTTTGCCTGAGTTATTAAAGTTACGTATTAAAGAGACATGGGAAAAATATCTTAAAAAAGAAATGATTTCGGTTAGATCCTCGGCGGCCGATGAAGATGGAAGTTCTCATAGTTTTGCCGGTCAGCTTAGCTCATATTTATATATTACAAACCTGGAAGATGTATATTCATCAGTATTGAAATGTTGGGCCTCAGCTTTTTCAAATAGAGGAATCTCTTATCGCCAGCAAAACAAACTTGATACAAAAAATATTAGAGTCTCAGTTATCTTCCAGCAAATGATTGACCCAACGACCTCCGGAGTTTTATTCACACAAGACCCACTTAAGCCATCATCGCAATCAATGATGATCAATGCTGTCTTTGGTGTTGGTGAAGGTCTTGTAGGCGGTCACCTAGATCCGGATACATGGACTTTTGAAACAAACGGAACCCTTATTGAAGCTAATCTTGTCGAAAAAGATAAAAAATGGGTGCGAAGTTCTGATGGTGGATGTCTTGAAGTAAATTTTACCCCGCCAGTTTCAATCTCTTGCTTAAATGACACTGAACTTAAAGAGCTGGTTGAATTATCAACAAAAATTGAAGATCTCTATCACTTTCCTCAAGATGTTGAATGGGCGATTAAAGAGGGCAAGATCTATGTTTTGCAATCAAGACCTATTACAACAGATGTGGTCTCGCATAAAGGCAGGCTCTTTGTGTGGGACAATTCAAATATTGTAGAAAGCTATGGAGGGCTAACCAAACCTCTCACTTTTGGATTTGCACGTTATGTCTATCACCAAGTCTATGTTCAATTTTGTGAAATTTTATATGTACCCCAAAAGCATATTAAGGAAATGGATTTCTTCTTAAAGAATATGCTTGGATTATTTTATGGTCGCGTTTATTACAATCTTCTAAATTGGTACAAGCTGACATCTATTTTGCCGGGCTATAAATTCAACCGTTCTTTTATGGAAACAATGATGGGAACAGATGAAGCTTTGGCCGACGAAATCGCGGCAAGAGTCAGACCTCCATCATTTAATGATAGTTTTAGTTCAAAGGTTAGAAAAATTATCACTGGCATGAAGTTTCTTTGGTTTCATTTTTCAATTCAAAGTGTGGTTGATAAATTCCTTTCAGACTTTCTTAAAATCTGGGATGAGTACCGCCATATTGACTACAGTAAACTCCCCTCTGATGAAATTTATGAATATTATAAGAAGCTTGAAGTCGATATGCTTTGGAAATGGCATGCGCCTATCATTAATGATTTTTTATGCATGATTCATTTTGGAGTTTTTAAAAAGCTAACAGATAAATGGTTAAGTCACCTAGGAAGCGGTTTCTCTAATGATCTTCTCGCTGGAAATGGAAACCTTGAGTCAGCTGAACCTACAAAACGTCTAATTACTCTTGCCGGTGAAGTCACACAAAACCATGAACTTCTATCGTTAGTTCAAAATACTGATGCTTCTGACTGCCTTGAGTTTTTACGTCAATCACCTCACCAAGATTTCTATCAAAAAGTTATGCATTATATTGATCGCTACGGTTTTAGGTGTATGAGCGAGATGAAACTTGAGCAAAAAGATTTACATCAAGACCCTTCACTCTTTTTTGTCTTTTTAAAAAATATCATCAATTCAGGCCAAACAGACCTAGAGCAATATGAAACACGTGAAAAAGAAATAAGAATGAACGCAGAAAGGCTGCTAACTAAAAATATATCTGGTCTTAAAAAGATTATCTATAGCTGGTCGTTAAAACACGCAAGAAAAGCAGTAAGAAATAGAGAAAATACTCGTTTTTGTCGAACAAGAATCTATGGCGTCGTTCGGGCAATGTTCTATGCTATTGGAAAAGACTATAATCTTCGTGGAATTATTAAACATCCGGACGATATCTTTTATCTCTCTTTAGAAGAACTTAAAGGTTCACTTGAAGGTTTTAATACTATCCAGGATCTAGAAAAAGTCATTGAACTTAGAAAAAAAGAATATGAACGCTATGAAAATATGGAGCCGGCGCCAAGATTTGCAACTCGAGGGCCTACTTATTGGAATAATCAACATTTTCCACCAGAAGTAGAGGTCGAACTTGGCGATTTAAAAGATAATGAAATGAAGGGCCTAGGATGCTGCCCAGGAATAATTGAAGGAGTTGTAAAAGTTATTCTTTCACCTGAAGATGATCTTACCTTAAATGGTGAAATCCTTGTGACTCATAGAACTGATCCAGGCTGGATCCCACTCTATCCTTCAGCAAAAGGTTTATTAGTAGAAAGAGGCGGGCTTTTATCTCACTCTGCTATTGTGGCGCGTGAAATGGGCCTGCCAACTATCGTGAGTATCAAAGGACTTACCAAAAGACTTAAAACTGGAATGAAGGTAAGATTTAATGGTGAAACAGGTTTAGTGGAGATACTTGAAGATGTCTGAATTATTTAAATCATCAATATTTAAATCCCGCTATCGATTTGCATTACTAGTGATTGCATTAATGTCTCTTTTGGCATTTCTAACAATGAAATTGATGTTGAACAGCCAAGATAAATATGGAGCTATTATCAATATCTCCGGTAGACAAAGGATGCTTTCACAAAGAACTGCATTATTGCTTCAAAAGCTTCATAGCCCTGCAGATGAGAGTGTTTCAGAGCTAGAAAATACGCTTATTGAAACAATATCAAAATTTGAAGCGAACCATCAAACAATCATCAACAACGATAACGGATTTATTTTATCCCCTTCTATGAAGGAGATTTATTATCGCTACGGTGGTGTAAATGATAAATTTAATGCTTATTTAGCATTTCTAATAAATGCAGTAGAGAATTCTGAATATACACCCTACCCAATATCGAATTTGAATGAACTCTTGGATATTCTTGATAATGCTGTGACTTCATTTGAAAAAGAAAGCAAGGAGCTTGTCCAGTGGAGCATTTACACAGAATTTTGCATATTCATGGCGACAATCCTTCTTCTACTTGGTGAGGCCTATTTCATTTTCAGGCCATTGAATAAGCTACTCGACAATACAATTAAAAGTCTTATTGAAGAAAAAGAAATGGCCATTAATGCAAGGCTTATAAAATCACGTTTTATATCCAATATGACCCACGAAATTAGAACTCCCCTTAATGGTATCATTGGTAGCATTCAGCTCATCAAGCATGAAGACAATATTGAGGTTGATAGTGAATATTTAGATATTATTGACAGTTGTTCAAAGTCGACCCTTGAGTTAATTAATTCTATTTTAGACTTTGAAAAAATTGAAGCTAATAAACTAGACATTAACCCAGAGTGGGTTCAAATCGACACTCTATTAAAAGATATAAATTATCAATTTATAGTTGTTTCGAAACAAAAAGAAATAGAATTTAAAATTGAAAACCATCTTTTAAATAACTCTGAAATATTCATCGATCCGATTAGATTAAAGCAAATATTGATCAATCTAATAAGTAATGCTTTTAAATTCACCGACGAAGGATCAGTAACTTTAGTTTTTAAATACAATAATGATCAACTTAATATTGAAGTTATTGATACTGGCCTTGGGATCGATGAGAAGGACCAACAAATCATTTATGATTCTTTCACACAAATTTATCAAAACTCAAAAAATAAAGTTCAAGGCACAGGACTTGGTCTAAATATTGTTAGAAATATTATCAAACTTATGGGCGGCGAACTTTTTTTAAATTCTAAGGTAGGAAAAGGCTCTACTTTTTCAGTTAACCTTCCAACAAAGCGACAAGTAAAAACACCTGAACGGATTGATAGAACAGAAATAATTACTTCATCGGACACAACAATATCGAAGCACGCTCTTAACGTTTTAGTTCTTGAAGACAATTCGATTAACTCAATAATCATTAAGAAATATTTAGATAATCTTGGGCATCGCTATGTTTTAGTCGAAAACGGAGAGGAAGGACTAAAGCAAATAAAGCAAAATCAATTCGACTTTATTCTTTGTGATATACAAATGCCTGTCATGAATGGAGTTGAATTTTTAAAATATGCCAATGAGCTTGATCTTTTAAAAGAAGCTAAGATTTTTGCTTTTACAGCGAATGCCCTAAAGGCTGATATAAATTATTACGAAGAACTTGGATTTCATGGAACAATTCAAAAGCCTGTGACGATTTTTGATCTCAAGAAGATTTTAGAGGCGTAAAAAAGCCTTCCCGAAGGAAGGCCATACTTAATGATATTCTTTTATTCTAGTGTAACTTGCCAATCTTGCCTGAACCAGTAACATAGAATGTCTCGCTACTTGTCTGATCTTTAACAACAGTTTTTACTCTGTAGCTAATATTAAAAGTAGCGGCTGCAACGGGATTAGCCTTAGAACCTGTATTTGTAATACTAACTAGTTTTGAAGTAGCTGAGAAATCATATCCCCAAGCAACAGAGATATCATCGGCCATAACATTAACGCCTGTTAGATATTTCCCTTTGCCATCATATGAACCGCCCCATTGGTAAACAACAGTATAGGTAAACCCAACAACTAACATGCCAAAGCCATTTTTATATTCAACCCTAAAAGACTTAGAAGATGGAAGATTCCAGTTCTCCATGTCTAAAGGGCTAACAACTTCTCCGTCATCTGTTTTAGGAAGAACAGTAATAGTTTGCATAGAAGAGGTATTCATTACTGGACGGCCAGCTTCAACGATTTTCCAAACTTCCTTTCCAAAAGCAATCAGTTCACGGGCTTGCATGATCACTGCACCAAGATTCTTGGCCTGTAATAGCTCGTTGTCTTTATAATAAGGAGTCTCAACTTCTTGAACGGTAACTTTAGAGATTTCAAAATAAGGATCAGCTTGAAGATCTAAGTCTTGAGCACTAGCTGTGTAAAAATTAAATGCCATGGCCGTAAAAATTGCTATGAATTTAGTCATGTCTTGCCTCCCTTCAGGTAAGAATTACATGTCCGCACAATAGATTTTTCACGGTGCATGGTCAACGTGTTAGAGTATGAAAAAGTCTTACATCTAACTAATGTTTTTCATTAGTTTAACCTAATACATATAAACAAATACAGACACTTACAGACCTAAACGCCAGAAGTCATTTTTACATGGGCCATTTTCTTTCATTTCGCATTGCGCTATATTGCCGCATGCTTAAATACGCCCTTTTACTATCAATCTGGCTGACCTCCCATGCTACGTTTGCGCAGCAACAGCCTGAGCCAATGTCGAGATGGCTGCCATTGGGCTTACCTCCTCATATTGAAAAAGAAGCCAGAGAAGCTCAAACAAGTTATGAAAAGATTCATGGATATCTAAAGAAAAACTTCCATAAGCTTATAGACTCCACCAGCAATATCTATCTTGAATCAGAAGAATTTGGCATTGATCATCTGATAGTAGCGAAAGTCGTTTTTGGCCTTCAAAGAAAAGTTGAAAAAAACCCGTGGCCAACAAGTGAAGCTGATCGCTTCTTGCTTAAAGATGAACTTACTATTGGATTTAGATTTGGTGCAGGACTCGTTGTCTTTGGAGACATCGGATACATTAAAAAATATACATTAGTTCAACCAGTCGCAAGTCACCGTGAAGGTATGCTGGCCAATGACTTTATTATTAACCTCATGCTCCCCTTTCAAATTGAGTCGCAGCGATTACCAGAAAAATATGTCCTAATGACAGAAGGATACTTAGAAGGAAGAGGTCGCTTGAAATTAGGTGGGGGTATAATGCTAAACCCGTTTGTTCATCAATCGAGCAATTCAAAAGTAGAGCTTTCAAGAACATTCATTGATAATAAAAACCCTGAATCGATGAAAGTTTTTGTTGATGAAAGTGTTTATAAAGAATGGGGACAGCTTCTTTATGTAACCAATGGCTTTCTTTCATATTCATTATTGAAAGCCGATTATAAATTTGGACAAAACAAACGATCTTTTTTTGAAATAAGAAAGAATCTTCCAGAGTTTAAAGAAGTTCTTTATCGCTTAACCGTAAATAATGACGTTGAAATTTTAAAAGATTACGCCATTGATAATTTTGCAATAGATCACTTCAAACAAAAAAGTGCGAACATCTCTTTATTTGGTCTTTATTCATCGAGATCGAGAAACCGCTTTGATGCCATCGAGGAATACCTAACAGATGCAAACGGCGAGGTCGCTTTAGTCAACGAACAATATCAGTCGGAGAATGAGCGTGAAAGAAGTTGGTTTAGCTTTATAAGTGGCGAAGAATTTTTTAGTAATATTTTATTCATGGCCTACAAAGAAGATAATCTAATCGGAAGACCACATGCAATTCTAACCACTCGTATTACTGATAAGAATACTAGTATTAAAGAGCTTGAAAAAAAATATCTAAAAAGCATCAACCAGATCTCGCTCAATCAGGCAACGATAGAAGTTGATGACGAAATGAGAACAATTTTTAAAAATGACAAACCAAGAACCTCACTGGATATGCGAATTATCTTTGACGAGTTTGCGATGAATAAGTTGCTCTCTTTAACAGACAAAGATTTTTGGCAACATGTCTACAAAGTAACTAATACAGATCAAGAGCGCTGGGAAATGGCTTTAGAGTCCTCTACAACATCAATAAATAATAGAGATGAGCTGCGCCCACTTGCTAGAAAATTAAGATCAATTGCTTATGATTTAAAACGTATACAACGCTGTGATGACAGTGAGTGTAAAATGAAAAAGATGTCCTCTCTTTTAAGAACGTCATTATATGTATCCGGCGGTACATTTGCTTCAGAAGTATTAGCAATCATTCATTCGATGTTTAAAGGACATGTGCAAATCGAGGCTACATTAGGTGTCATCAATGACGATCAATACATCAACTCGTACACTTGGGATAACAACATCAAGATTGCAGTTCCTCAAAAGTATTACCGTTTTAATTTTCAACGTGCGGTAGAGATATTCCACCTGTTTGATGAGCGCTATTGACTTACGCGTAACTTACGCTTAAGCTTTATTCATGGCTATAACTAAAAAACAAAAAGAAGTTTTCGACTACATTTGTGACTATTCAAGTCAAAATGGCTACGCTCCTACACAAAGAGAGATTAAAGACCATTTTGGATTTAAATCCTTTGGCTCCGTTCAGGCCTACCTCAAGTATCTTATGAGCGCTGGCTATCTCGAAACAGACTGGAACGCCAGACGCGGAATCACTCTCGCTAGTAACGAAGAGACTAATAAAACAGTTCGCCCATCTCTTGATGTCCAAGACATTCCTTGGCTTGGTGATATTGCTGCAGGTATACCAATTGAAGCTATCGAAAACCCAAGTGAGACCATTCAGATTCCAAAATCAATGATGACTAAAGACGGACAATACTTTGCTTTATCTGTAGTCGGCGAATCGATGATTGAAGCCGGCATCCTAGATGGCGATCTTATTGTTTGTCGCCACCAAACGTCAGCAGATAACGGACAAGTCGTTATTGCTTTAGTTGATGATGAGGCAACTCTAAAAACAATAAAGAAATCAAAGTCGTCGATTGAACTTATCCCTTCAAATTCAAAAATGAAGTCTTTTATTATAGGACCAGATCAAGACTTCAGAATTGCAGGTATCCTTGTCGGTCTAATGAGATCGTATGTTTGATGCTGAAAGCCTCAAGCTTAAAGTTCTAGATCAAAAACGAAAAATTATACATATCGACATGGACTCTTTTTATGCATCGGTTGAGATGCGAGATCATCCACAGTGGAGAGATGTGCCACTAGCTGTTGGTGGCCCTCCTGGTACAAGGGCCGTGCTATCAACTTGTAATTACTTAGCCAGAAAATTTGGTGTCCGCTCGGCCATGCCTTCCTCACAAGCCTTAAGACTTTGTCCAGAACTCCTTATTGTTCCAGGAAGAATGTCTGTCTACAAAGACGTATCAAATCAAATTCATGAAATATTAAAAAAATATACAGACTCCGTCGAGCCTCTTTCGCTAGATGAAGCCTATCTCGATGTAACTGATTCAGAGTTTTTTAATGGTTCAGCGACACTCATTGCCAAGCAGATAAGAGATGAAATTTTTGAAGTGACAGGATTAACAGCATCAGCAGGAATTGCACCTAATAAATTTCTAGCGAAACTTTCAAGTGATTGGAATAAGCCAAATGGACAATTTACATTATCACCACAAGAAATTTCAAAATTCATCACAGTATTACCTTTAGCAAAACTACCAGGAATAGGAGCGAAAACAGCTCAATCACTCGAGCGTAGAGGGTTTAAAACTTGCCAAGACATTCAAATAGTCGACTTATTCACCCTACGTAAGAAATTTGGCAATTACGCTCATAGGCTTTTTGAGCTTTCCTTTGGCTATGACGACAATGAAGTTATCACTGACTGGCTTAGAAAGTCCTTAGGCGTTGAAGAGACCTTCCAAGATGATCTGGAAATCGAAGACTCTTTATCCCAACTTAATGATATCTATCTTGAATTAGAACGAAGATTTGAGAAGTTTAAGCTTAAACATCTTGATGCTTGCGCTCATAAACTTTTTGTAAAAATCAAAACCCATGATTTTAAACAGCATACGTTCGAGCGTGTCCTAGACAAAGATCAAAAAGATCTACCACGCGCAGACGAATTTTATATTATGCTTAAGGATCTGCTTTTAAAGTATAATACTCCGGTAAGACTTATTGGAGCTGGAATTAGACTAAGTTATGAAAATGGTCCAGAGCAGTTAAATCTTGAATACGATATGGCAAATTAATGATTTCGATTCAAACGAACAGCTATTCTTTTTCGCCAATAGAGTTTGAATGCTTAATTGAAACTTATCGATCTTCGCTGCCTAAAGCCTACAAGATTAGTGTAAGCCTAAAAAACCCAACACATCATCTTGCGGCTCTTTACGCCTGCCTCATTGCTGGCAAAAGAGTCTTTAGCGAGAATAGTTTTCAAAATGAAAAAGAAAAGTTATTCGTCAGAAAACTTTTTAATCCCGAACACATCATCGATTCTGAATTAACACCCAAAGAAAATAAGCTCGAAGTAAAATCTCTAAACCATGACTCATTACTAGCGATAGCGACCTCTGGCTCATCTGGTAATTCAAAAGTTGTTCTTATAAAGCCAAAAGCACTTATCGCAAGTGCTCAAGCAAGCTGTAAATTCTACGAAATTAAACAAGACGATTTAGTACTCTCTCCCCTTCCTCTAAATCATATCGGCGGACTATTACCACTTTGGCGTGCTCTTGAGTCAAAGTCCCGCTTACAACTAGCCCAAGATGGAGACTGGAAAACTGCGATTAATGAGGATGCTCAATTCATTTCTCTCGTTCCAGCTCAACTACAGCATCTCCTTTTATCAAATTTTGATTGGCTGCATTTTAAAGCTGTCATTATTGGTGGACAAGCAGTTGATGAAAAGCTTTTTAAGACTGCTAAAGAAAAATCAATTCCTTTAAGTCTCAGTTACGGAAGTAGTGAGTCAGTTGCAATTTTAAGTGCAACGATAGCAGGCAATCCATTTAATGGCAGCGTTGGCAAGCCATTAGCTATGCGTGACATTAAAGTTATTGATGATAAATTATGCTTTAAGGGTGAAGCTTGCTTCTACGGTTATCAAGAACAAAATTCTGACATATTTCCCTTTGACGACAATGGTTTTTTTCACTCTCAAGACTTGGCCCAGATCATTGAAAATGAAATCTATATAAAAGGAAGAGCTGACTTTATCTATAAGTCAGGCGGAGAAAATATCAATCCACAAGAACTTCAACATTATTTTATCAATCACTCGTCTTTAGAAAATTGTATTATCTCTCCCCTAAAAGATGATCAGTACGGCTATATAAATGCAGCGTTAATTTCACCTAAGAGTAACCATGTCATCAATGAAGTTTTCTCTCTTAATCAATCTTTACCTGCATTTAAAAAACTTCGTTTTCTAACGACTTCATGGCCAACCGAATCAAGTCTTAAGCTTAAGTCAGATAAGATCAAAGACATTATTGATTCAAATTTTTCAAAATGGAATTTAACACAGCTTAACTCTCCTCTTAAAAATAAGCCTGACTTAGTCTTTCTACATGGTTTTATGGGCAACTCTCATAGCTTAAAAGATTTAGCTCTTCAGTTTTCAAATGATTTTAATATATGGACACTTGATCTTCCCTTTCATGGAAATCATCTTCATCACGAATATAACAGCTGGAACGAAGTGATCGATGAATTAGCCTGTCTTTTGATTCGTTTTTCTAATTTATGGATTTATGGATATTCAATGGGAGGAAGAGTTGCTTTAGGAATCAAGCAGCGCTATCCCAAGCTTGTTAAAAAATTAATTCTTGAAGGAGTTAATCCTGGTTTAAAAAGTGAAAGAGAGAAACAAGAACGAAAAGTTTTTGAAGAATCCATCATTACTAAAATGCAAGATTTTCGAGAGTTTTTAAAGCACTGGTACAAAGCCGATCTTTTCAACTTAAGTGACGCTCAAATCAATAAACTTTTAAGTAAGACCTTAGCTATTCCTGCATCATACGCTTTAGCACTCAAAACCTATGGCCTAAGCCAACAACCAGACTTTTCAGATTTAATATTGAGTCCGGATATTATCTCCATTGTAGGAGAACTTGATAGTAAACATCTGCTTTTTTGGCCTTCTTGCCTTATAGCCGCTAAATGCTCCCATAAGACGTCATTTCAAGACCCTAATCAAGTAAGCACTCTCATTTTACAACAATTAGCCCAAAAGGGTTGGCATTAAGCCTTTCTATAATTTCAATAAGATAGTTAGCATTCACACTAGGATAATTGAGTTTAGCCAGTTATGATTTATAATAGAATCAACTTCATAAGGTGAAACCATGAAATTTCTAAAAGCCCTAACATCAATAACGTTAATATTCAGTCTTTTTACATTCCATATAGAATCGAGTGCTATTGGCTGGAGTACTGCTTATTCTCAATCAGAACCTTCAAGTCTTGATTATAGCAATTCTGAACAAGAAGTTAGCAAGCTTAACTACGCATCCTTCGCAACAATGGCTGCCCTATCACTTGTCCCATCAATGGTAGCCGCTTGTCCTGGTGTGTGGAGCGCATACGCTTTTGCAGGTGGAGGTGCAACATTCTTGTTTATGGAAATTTTGGGCTACAGTAAGTACAAAGACAGAAGTACGAGCAATCAGGAGATGATAGCCACTCTTGATGATACTTCTAATAAGCAAATTAAGACCCTGCTAGCAGCGCAAGAGCAAGAGCTAGGCGCAGCTGAAGCCCTCGCTAATAAAGCTTCAGGTATAAAGATTTTTGCTATTGCTACTACCGCTGCTCTTGTCTTTGCCACATTGGAGGCCTTAGCTGACTCGATCCCCGCCTTCGGCCAGACGGTTTTAGGTGCTTTTTTTGCAAAGGTTTGTACTCCAATTGTAGTAAACGTCAAGCCATTAGAAAACGAAAGCTTTTTGCAGCACTATGCTAGAAACCAAGAATATAACGATTATCTTTTTGGAGATGGATTTCAAAGTCCAAAAGCGACAGATGATTTTGATTTTAGTAATGACTATTTGTCTGCAGTTGTTCCTCATGAGCAACAACAAACTTTGATGCAAACAATGTATAAATATTCAGAAATGATCTCTAATATAATTCTACCTACTGCTCAAGCTAAGGATGAGGTTAAGACTCATGATGGCGGTTCGTTTTGGTCGACAGTTGGTGTTTCTGGAGCCGCCCTAGCGTTTGCAACGCCAATAGCAAAACTATTTGGTGGATTGTTGACAGCTTCCTGGACACGTGTAGGATTATTTGGAGCACTCACAGGTCTTCTTTGGACTGCACATGCCCAAGTCGATAAAGCAAGAAAAGCCGCCGAAGCTAATGCCAAAGTCTACGGCGACTTAGCTTCGAGGCTAGGCGCTGCAATTAACAGTTCAGCTAGATTTGCCAATATGGATGGAGTCAATAATCAAGTAAGAAATAGAGTTACGGGCTATAGCGGTAATCGCGATCAAGTTAACACTGTCCCAGAAGGCGGATTATGCTTGGTTGGAAACCTAGGTGAGCAACGCGTAGATAGTCAGTGTCAATGTGCTAAAACAAATACGTGTACAAAAGTTAATTTATCAAATGTACCTCTACAAAATACTGGCTTACCTGGCTTTTTGGGAACATCTTTAGGTGCATTAGGAACTGGATCGAGCTCTTTATTTGCTGGTAATACTCAAGGAGCAAATGCTGCATTTGGAACACTTGGAAATAATGCGGCAAACTTAAGGCGTCTTTCAGATAAATTAAGAGGCGATCTTGATACACAGCTAAAGAAGGGTAAATCCAAATTCACAATTGCTGGCTTAGAAAAACAGGCACTTGATAAATTAACTAATGATATGCCTCGAATATTTAATTCACTTCCAGCAGATCAAAAAAATGCTCTTGCCGGTTTAACAAACTTCGGTTTAGGTGGTGGATCGATTGCTAAAGGCCTAAACGAGGAAAACAAAAAAGAAATTAAAGACGTACTTGCAAGTATCAAACAAGCCGGAGCTGCTCCTGATGCGGGAGGATCGGCTGACCCTCTTGCAGGTTTTAAATTCGACTTTCCCGAAGATGGTGCATCTGACGGTACAGATGGACTTGGCGGTGATGGCGCTCTTAATCAAGGAGACGCACTAAGTGAATATGAGAGCAATGAAAGTGATATTAGTGATCGTAAAAACGAGAGCATCTTCAACA
Source organism: uncultured Halobacteriovorax sp. (assembly GCA_964352405.1). GTDB lineage: Bacteria > Bdellovibrionota > Bacteriovoracia > Bacteriovoracales > Bacteriovoracaceae > UBA4207. The sequence goes on along the minus strand of CAYGRY010000007.1, from coordinate 28,667 downwards.
TTATCACAATGAGATATTTTAAATCAGCTTTCCCAAGATTCTTTGATGAAGATAAAGGGCCCGAAAAGACGACATTAGAGTAATCGTTAATTTAAAATTATTACTTTATCGTTATTATAAACATGAATAATTGGACAAAAAAAAGCCGCTTATAAAGCGGCTCTTTTTTTTATGACTTTTTCTTTTTGGATTTTTTAGCTCCACCTTTTTTCTTCTTAGATTTTGCTATTAAGAAGGCAACAACAGCAGCAGCACCGCCGTAGAGTAGGTAATCCTGCATAGGATCGCCCTCTCCTGTTTGACCTTTCTTCTTTTGAACACCAATATTAAGACGATTATCAGCATCAGGAATAACTGAATCACCAAGCAATTGCTCGTCTCCAGTCTTAAGCTGAAACTCTCCGCCTTGTTGATATTTTTTAGGAACGAAAACTCTCATGGTTGAAATGATGTTTTCAAAAACGCCTCTGTAAGCATCATAAAAATCTTTACCAACTGAGAATGTAACAGCAATGCCAAGCGACTCTTTAACTGTTGCTAAGTATTGAGTGTAAAATCCAGGAACTTCTGAAGCTAAGTGAAGAGCATCAACCCAATTTTGGCCATTCACTTCTCTAAGCTTAATATCTTTAGGCTCTGAAACTTGTGTTTTTCCACCCGGTAGCATGAAGGTCTTATTCTTTTTTAAGTAAGCTTCATATTCCATCATGGAGTCTTGAGGACCGCGCTCTTTGGCAGCTAAAATGATAATAGCTTCTTTCTTTCTTTGTTCATTTGTCGATTGGCAAACCCATTCAGTGCCTTCGAGCGCACATTCCCAACCTGGAGGAAGTTCAAATTCACAAAACTGACTGGTAAATCTCTTTGCATTTGCAGAAAAAGAGATACCGAGAATTAATGATGTGATAGCGAAATACTGAGAAATTTTACGCAACATGAAGCGTCCTTCGTCCTAAATTTAAATTAACTATTCTTTTTAAGTTTAAACCAAGTCACCGAAAGTACAAGGGTAAAAAATTACTGTCTATACCCTCTGGCAGTAAATCCATTTTGAATAACATCACTTTGATATGTTTGAGTAATTTTTATAATTGACCATTCTGAACCAGTTTCGTAAACGATACCTGAGGCATAAAGTTTATTACCACCTTCAAAATCCGTCTTGAAAATATCAAAGCGCATACCCTTCTCGATATCACTTGTTAAACCTTTATCAATTTTAACAAATGTTCCTCTTGGAGAAACTTTATTAACAGTCGCTTCAGTATCGTATTCTTTAAAGGTGTTAAGCCTTTTTTGCGCCGTTGTTACGCCCTCGGATGACCATGACAAACTGGCCAATAAAGTCTGCCCCTTATCTGTCGATATACCAGAAATAACTTGAGAATAACCAATTCCAAGCTTCCAGCTATCAAATGCCCTAGTCGCTCCAATAAATGGCTCCATCATCTCTCTATTGATTGAGTTATATAGTCCGGTAACACCCGTTGGAAGCCTTGGCTTTGAGGTTGGTGAATCAGTAAATTCATCATCACCCATTGAAGTGATTCCTTTAACGCCTCCAATAATGGCCCATCGATCAAAAATCCAAGTGGCTTCAAACTTCCATGGTATCTCCATGGCAAGATGATCTTGAGGCATTCGAAGCCCAACACTTAAACTATAAAAACTAGTGCGTGTTTTTGAATAGGTCATATGCAAAAGACCTTCAACAATTTGACCGTCATCACCTAATACAAGTTCTGATGGTAGCGCCTGACCTACAGGATAAAATTGATTGGAATAGGCCGTCTTAGCAAAGGAAAACTCAAGGGCATAATACCAATGGCCAATTGGATCGAAAGAATAATGAGCTCCACCTAAGACGCGCTCAACACCTGAACTTGTAAGCTCTTCATTTGTCGAACCGTTAGTTGAGCTATTTTGTCGAAAAGAGATTCCGGCGAAGAAATGTAAACTTTTACCGTAAGAGTAGCGTCCTAATAAATTTAAATTTGATTCAGAAAAAGAACTTCCTTCTGATTGTTCAACCTCATTGCCGTCATAATCAAAAACAGCAGATTGAGTAAAATGTGAGCCAACTAAATCAAACTCATAGGCACCATCATTCATCGCCTTTGCAGGTGGACGATAAGGAGAGCTTTTTGACCAAGCACAAAACGAAAACAATAAAATTGTTAGAATACTTAATAACTTCATTCATAAAGAATAGTCGGGTTACTAAAGCGAATCAAGAAAGTATTACTAGGCAGCTTTTTTATGAATATCTGAAATTTGGTCTGTTTCATTAAGTGGAAGCACAACTGTTGCACTCCAAAATCCATCCTCAATGGCAAACTCAAATGTGCCACCATTATCAAGACAGAGCGACTGGACGGATTCTAGGCCAAGATGATCTGATTGTTCAATATGATCGGCAGATAAAATATTATCAGATAATGCGTACTCAAGATCTTTTGAAACGGAATGAAGATGTCCCATCTTATTTTTAAAGACAATTGTTAAATTTGTTTCTTCAGCATCAAACTCAAAAAAGGCTTCTTTAGGGTGTTGTTCCGCTATATTTTTAATAAGGTTGGTACAGACTCTTATAAATGTTGGGTAGTGAACAAAAAGCTTTACACGTGAGCGATCAAATTTTGTTCGATCCAGCTGACCAAGCTGAGAGATATTGATATCAATCTGATGTGGCAGTAAATTATGTATCATACGATGAAAGCCAGACAAGGCAAAATCAAGCTCAACCCAGTTCAGTGTAGAAAGTAAGTTTTTATGTTTAAATCCAAAATGATCTGAAACCAAAGATTGCATTGATTTAACTTCGTTCATTAAAGCATAGATTTCATCTTCTTGCATTTGAGCGTCAGTACTTATTTTTTGCTGTAAAAATAAATTCAAGGCATGAGTATGATTAATAATATCGTGAAAGAACATACGATCTTCTTTTTGACGATCCTTATCCATTCGCCAGCGATAATTTCCGTGACCTCGCTTTAACAATGAACTTATAAGAGATTTGTTTTCACGTCTGACTAAAGTCGATCCCCAATAAAGAGTCCCTACACTCCAAACGACAAAGCCAGCAATGCTTAGCAAATCAATTGTTTTCCATTCAAGATTTTTTTGAATCGTCATAAACAGAAGATAAAAACTTACGCCGACTAAAGGTGGTATTAAGTCTTTAGAAAAAATCCCTGTTTTAAATTCACGCTCACTTGTCAGCATAGTGTAACAAGCGGCTAAACATGGAAAGACCGCAAGATAAATCATCGAGGTTGCTTGATACTCAAAGGCGCATCCAACAAAGAGACTAAATTGAGTTAACAATAAACCTGCAAAGGGCCTAGCATCTGATAGTGTACTTCCGTGTCCAAGACCATGACAAAAACAGCTATAATTAACAGCGACAAGGCTAGAGACAAAAAAGCTATTGATCAAAAAGTTTGATTGAGTCAGTGCTAAACCAACCCATAAGAACATAGAGACACCAAAACTAAGCAATAGATAGAGATCTATCATATGAATAGCTGTTAACTGATGTCTGGCACGAACCATATAGGGCCTCAATCTGAGACCCTATTTGTTATCTTCTACTTTACAGGAAGATAAAGTGCTTTTGCGCCAAGGGTCTCTTCAATGCGCAGAAGCTGATTATATTTTTCCATTCGATCAGAGCGACTAGCAGATCCAGTTTTAATATGACCGCAGCCAGTAGCGACAGCGAGATCAGCAATAAAACTATCACCCGTTTCACCTGAGCGATGAGAGATAATGGCCTTGAAATTATTCTGGAATCCTAAATCAATTGCCTCAAACGTTTCAGTTAAAGTTCCAATTTGGTTAACTTTTACTAAAATTGCATTGGCCAATTTATTTTCAATTCCATGCTTAAGAATCTTCTTATTCGTAACAAATAAATCGTCACCAACAAGAACAGTCTTCGCGCCAAGTTCAGCAGTGAGCTTTGCCCAACCACTTTCGTCGGCTTCATCTAAGCCATCCTCTATGCTATAAATCGGATACTTTGAGGTAAGAGTTGAGTAGTAAGTGATCATCTCTTCACTTGTTAAAGACTTACCTTGCATTAGGTACTTACCATCTTTGTAAAATTCACTAGCGGCCGAGTCAAATGATAAGGAAATATCAATTCCAGGCTTATATCCTGCTTTTGTAATTGCTTCTAAGATGAGATCTACGGCTTCTTCGTGCGACTTAAGATCTGGAGCAAAACCACCCTCATCCCCAACGTTAGTTGAGTGACCAGCTTTTGTTAAAACGGATTTAAGCGCGTGAAAAACTTCAACGCCGGCACGAAGATTTTCGCTAAAAGATTTTTTCATATGCGGCACGATCATAAATTCTTGGATATCAAGATTATTTGAAGCGTGAGAACCACCATTAATAATATTCATAAGCGGTGAAGGAAGAACATAATCTCTCCCGTGCGCATTTGGGCAATGAAGGTCTTCTTTCAAATACTGAAAAAGCTCTTTGTCAGCATCAAGGGCACCTGCGCGAGCACAGGCCATACTGATTCCAAGCATTGCATTGGCGCCAAGTTTAGATTTGAACTCAGTTCCATCGAGTTCAAGCATGATTCCATCAATGAGTTTTTGCTCAGAAACTTCTTTACCAATTAAAGCCGGAGCTAGAATTTTGTTAGCATTATCGACGGCCTTCATCACAGACTTGCCACCAAAACGAGAAGCATCACCATCTCTAAGCTCTAAGGCTTCTTTAGAACCAGTTGAAGCTCCCGAAGGAACAGCTGCTCTACCCATATTGCCTTTTTCTGTCGTGACATCAACTTCAAGTGTTGGGTTTCCACGTGAATCAAGAATTTGGCGTGCAAAAATTTTGCTGATTTTAGACATAAGAACTCCCTAAAGAAATAGTCAACGAATCCTAACCGATTAGACTTACTTTTTGCAGATAATTCCACGGCCTGTGCTGCCATGGATCAGTGACTTTTCTTCTGTAGCTGAACCCATTAGTAGAGGAATCAATCGATGCGGAATATGCGAACAAAGAGAATAAACGTTCTTTTGTCCGTCTAGCAATAGCTTCACCAGGAAAAAGAGTCTTTAAGCCTGTCGCTTCTTCGATCTGACGCATAACCAGTGGATAGTGAGTACAACCCAAAATGGCAGAACTAAGACTTGGCTGACTTAGCTTTAAGTTATGAATGAGCTCTAGCTCAGCCTTAAGCTCGACCTCAAAATCCCCTTTTGTCATCTCGTCATGAAAATAGGATTCAATTAAGGAAGCTAGTTTTTTACAAGCAAAGATATTAATCAAAGAAGTTGGATCTAGACGGCTTTTTAAATCTAAAAAACGTTTAGATCTTGCAGTGGTTTCAGTTACTAAAACAACATATTCCTCATTGGGCGATTGTCTTTGATTTAAAACATTTAAATAAGGCTCAATTCCAACAAACGGTATTTCAAAATTGGCGCGCAAACTTTCAATCGCCTCAGCTGTAGCGGTATGACAAGCAACGACGATAAGATCAACTTTTTCTTCTAACAGTTCTTGCGTTAATAGGTGTAAGCGCTCTTTTAAAAAAGAGGTTTCTTTATTACCGTAAGGCGCGTTTTCTTGATCGGATAAATAAAAATAATGCTCAGCAGGCATCATTTTATAAAGCTCAGCTAATACGCTAAAGCCCCCCACTCCTGAATCTACAACTCCAATCCTCATGGCCCTATTTTGGATCGACAAACCTTGCCTGTAAAGCACCTAGCAATTATGATCGGCAACATGAAAAATAGAGTTAAAATTCAAATTGAAGGGTCTAAAGTTTTTACGGCGACAATAAAGCTTACAGTCAGCGATATGAATTATGGCAACCATCTTGGCAATGATCGGGTCCTAGCTCTAGCTCAAGAAGCAAGACTTCAGTGGTTGTCCAGTATCGATGCTAGCGAACTCAATTGCAAAGGCGCATCACTTATTATGAGTGATGCCATGGTTGAATACAAAAGCGAAGGTTTTAGGCAAGACACAGTCGATATTAACGTCTACTTAGATAATACACATCACTACGGCTTTGATCTTTTTTATGAGATGACTATAAATGATAAACTGATGGCAAAAGTGAAGAGTGGACTATTGTTTTTTGATTATGAAAGCAGAAAAGTGGCAAGTGAGCCAGATCAGTGGAAACAATATTATGCTCAACTGGTTTAAAGATCCAAGTCAAAAACTTCTTAAATGGAAACAAGATTACGGCCACAGCTGTGATCTTCACCTTTTAGATTTTAATAGACATCAGTTTAGAAAAAGCAACAATGTCATTCACCTCGAAAGAAAAGGGCCAAAACTACAGGTTATTGACCTTTTACCACATTCAAAAGAAATCATATTTGAAGGTGATGAGGCTAATTTCATTTTAAAGACAGATGAATGGAAAAATGAAGCAAAACAACTTATTGAAGAACATTTTAAAAATAAAATAAATGAATTTACCAGTTTTGCAAAAAAACATATTCCAGACAAAGGCGATCCGGCCAATGAGTTCAAGGCACATGAGTGGCTAAAAACATCGCTTATCGTTTTAAACAACGCGCTTGATGCAAAAACTAGTGATCAAACAATTCAAACAACAATTTTCATTAGCCAAAAAGAGAATCGATTTGAAATAAGAGTTATTATCTATAATCTTGATCTGGCTTTTAATTATGATGCCACCATGAAAGCATTAGTCGTTACATGCTTTAACAAAAAAGATGCTGCTGATTTTAACTACAGCAAACCAGACCTAGAAGCAGTTTTTCAAGTCCATGCCTTTACAGTCGTTGATAGTGCCATTGAGCTCGTTCGTAAAATATCCTTAAAAATTCTTGAAGAGGTTTAGATGAAAAAAATTATAGTTCTAATCTCGCTCCTATGCTTTAGCTCAGCCTTACTAGCAAAAGACTGGGTCATTAACGATCAGCACACACAAGTACAATTTAAAATTGGCTATATGGGAGTCATGGAGGTCTCAGGACTATTTACAAATGTTCGAGGTAAATTCACTCTAGACGAAAAATCAATGAAAGCGACTGACATCATCTTTCAAATTGCGACAAAGTCGGTTCAAACACATAACGAAAAAAGAGATCGTCACCTTAAAAAAAATGATTTTTTCTATTCAGCACAATTTCCTTGGATAGAAGCAACACTTGCTTCAATTGATTTAAATCAAAAGAAGGTCAATACGACGATAAGTCTTAACATTAAAGAGAACCTCAAAAGCCTTCCAGTGACACTTGAAGTTATAGGCATTAAGAATGACCCTTGGGACCAAAGTAAAAAGAGTTTATTTTTAAAACTTAAGGGTGAGATTAATCGAAAAGACTTTGGGCTCAATTGGAATAAAACTTTAGATAATGGCGACTTGCTCATTGATAACAAAGTTGAATTTACTGTTAATATTGAAGCAAACCCAAGTGATCAAAAACTAGCTTTCTCTAGGTTCTTTTTACCGACCGGACAAAAAACGAAATATGTTCAAGCTGAATCAAACAGTCTGCCTATAGAGCCAATCGAAGAAATTAATGAAGAGATAGCATTAAAAACAGCTACAGAAACATCACCCAAAGATCATACTAATCCAGCATCATTTATTATTGGTTTTATCATCTTTATTGCAATAACGATTCTATCTATCTATCTCAAGATTAAGCTTCAGCTTTTTCTTGAAAGAAAAAAAGATCGCTCAAAAATTGTAAGTGAAATCATTTCTGATCTAGTTTTGCTTTTATTTGTGATCGTGGCCTTTATGCTAACTGCCCCACTCATGGGCTATGGTAAGTAACTCATCAAGAAAGGCTATATAATCTTCGTACTCACTTTGAGGATTAGCAATGACAAGCCTGAAAAAAGGCTTGTCATCATCCCAAGAGAAATTGACCATATACTTTCCATCTTTAAGTAAGCGCTCTCTTAACTTAAGATTAAATTCGTTGGTGTGGCTTTGAGTTGACTCTTTTTTGGGAAGCACTTGAAAGCATATATTTAGAAATGTTGGCTCAAATACTAAATTAAAACGTTCATTTTCTTTAATATATTGAGTGAGCCTTTGAGCATAATCAAAATGCTGGTCCATTATTTTCTCATAACCCTCATCACCAATAGCTCTCCATGAAAGCCATAGTTTTAATGAATCAACTCTTCGACCACACTGAAGAGACTCAGGCCCAGTGTCATATGATTTGTTCTCATAATCATGAAAGATATAGGTATTGCCACCACCATCATGAGACTCACGAAGTAAACCAGGTTTTTTAAATAATATAAAAGAGGCAATAAGCGGAATATGCATCAGTTTATGCGCATCCCAAGTAAATGAATCTGCAAGTTCAGCACCATTAAGAAGTTGTCTATGACTTTTTGACAGGGCAACACTTCCACCCCACGCACCATCGACATGAAACCATAAATCGTACTTTTTACAAATCTCATTCAACTGAATAAAAGGATCAAAGGCCCCCTTAACAGTCGTTCCTGCCGTAGCAGCAACAAAAAACGATGTCTTTCCTTGCTCAAGTGAGAGCGCAATTTCTTTTTCCAACTCTTTAGGGATCATTTGACCTTGTTTATCTGAAGCAACACTAATCAGATTATCAGATCCTAGACCTAAAATATTTGCAGCTTTTGCGAATGAATAATGAGCTTCTTTAGAGCAATAGGCCACAAGATTTGCTGGAGCTCCCTTAGTTTTAGATTGAGGAAACTTAGTATTTCTCGCTGCCATCATGGCAACCATATTTGCATTAGATCCACCGGTTAACATGATGCCTTCGCCGCGCTCACCAAGTGGTGTAAAGCCAACAAGGTGGCTCATTTTATCAACAAGTGTTTTTTCGATAAGCGTCGCGATGGGAGCAATTTCAAATGTTGCCATCGAAGTACTCGTAATAGAAGTCAGAATTTCGCCTAAAAAGGCCCAAAGATTAAATCCACCATATAACTGATTGTGAAAATGTGGATGACCAGTTCGCACCGATTTATCTAAAAAGAAAAGTATATCCTCCTCAATCTGCTTGTCACCAACTGCGTTTGAAATATTTAACCTTAAAGATTCTGAAAGCTCTTTTGCTGAAGAATAATTTACAACAGGTGATGTTGAGACATTTTGATCAAGGTAAGTCGTTACAGTTTTACTAATAAACTCTAACCATTTTTTTGTATCATTTTTTGATAGAATAAGAGGATTACTCATAAAAGACCTAAGTTTAAGAGTGATTAAGAACGAAGTTCTCGCATATAATGAAAAACATCACTTTTTGAAAGTGAGCTTAAATCTTGTTTAATCCTAGAAAATTGTGAAGACTTAAAGTGCTCATCGAGAGCATCAAATAGCATAACACCATGCTGTGAAGATAATGATACTTCATAAGCTCCTTTTATTTCTTTAAAAGAAGACCATGGAGCTGCACCATTGGTAAGCAAATAATGTTCAATATAATTGTCACTTAAACATATTCGATCCATTGGAATTAATGCATAGAAAGAATCGCGATAATCACTAGCACTTTTAAGCGCTTTGTCAGAAATAATTTTTGTATCAGTGCCAAAGATATCAAAGGCCATTAAACTTAAATCAAAGGCTGCATTTTGATCTTTATAAATATTCGTGAAGTAATGATTTTCTCTAATAGGAAGATGCAAAAAGACTTCAAGCTTATTTGCCGTTGCGAAATCATTTAACTTCAAAAAATACTCTTTCGCTCGAGCAGGCTCAATATATGCATTATTTACGATTGTACTGACGATCAATCTTTTTCTAGGAATCTCTAACCTGAATAGGTGTTTCGGACGATAGAAATAGTCAAAAAGCATGACATTTTTAAGCCATAACTCAGGAAGGGCATAACTTAGACTTTGATGAATGATAAACTTTTGATCAAAAACAGAAGGATCAGAGTACTGGCTGACAAACTCAATTAAATCTAGAGCTCCATCTCGAAGAAGCACTAACGGATACTGCTGCCCTTTTTCAATTAACTCCAAATAGACTTTACTAAAAAGTGGATTAAGAATGGAATAATAATTGTCGCTGTATGGTGCCATTGCCCAGATTTTAGCTAATTTTTTATTATTATAATATTCTCCAGAAATATTAGAGGCTCCAATATACTGGAAGAGTTTTGACTTAGGAGAATGAATTAATTCTTGTTCAAGAATTGTTAGTATAGGATTCATATATCGTCTTAAAGTTTGAATTATAGGCCCCAAAAGAAGAAACATCGACAAAAGGCGCATAAGGATTTTGATCAAAGGCTTTTTCTACCTTTAAGAAAAGTTCGCTAAACCCTGAAAATTTATCAGTTGATTGAAGTATTTTATTCAATTCCTCTAAGGACTGATCAGGCTTACTTCTACTTAAAACCTCTTGCGACAAAGAAGTTCTTTGCTCAAGTGACATTCTTTCATTTGATTGAATTATTTTAATTATTATTTTAGCACAATGATTTAAATCAACTTGATGAAAGGGAGAATCATTTACAAGAGAAACTCTCTTGATAAATCCAGAAAAATCAAAGTCAAAATGTGAGCCCCAATCACTTAGAATTAATGGTAAACCGTGATTCAATAGCTTTAAGGCTGAAAAGTTAAAGTCTTCTGAATCGATGGCGGTAGGATAAATACCCCAATCACTTGACTCAATAATTAACTTTTCATTCAGCTCATCTGTTTCGCCAAGATATCTAATATAGTCTTGAGCATCAAAGGAATCTACCATCATTTGCCACTGTTGATAGTATTCAAAGTTGAGCTGAGATTTTCCAATCAATGGCATCGCGACATCGTCAAACTCACCGTAGATCCAAAGGTGAACTTTAAGGTGCAGCTGAGTTCTGAGTTTAATAAAAAGTCGAGTAAGCTCTAGGATATTACTCTGTCTCGTAATTGGTCCATGATATAAAAATACAAATTCATCATCACTTACTTTTAAGTTTGATCTAAACGTTGTTGTCTTTTCTTTATTAACCCCTGGTTTAGAATGTATTGATACTGGTAGATGATAAACTTGGCTTTCAGAGTCAACTAGATTCTTTACAAGTTTTTGATGGCATGAAGAAGATGTTACAAACTTTATGTTTCGACCATTGAGAATTTTAAAAAGACTAATCCATTCTTGGGAATGAAATAAAAAATTACCATCAAGATGAAAAACAATGGATGCTTTGCTAGGAATCTTTTTTAAGTTTTTTTTAAGATTTTCAAAGGACGTAAATTTCAAAGGAAGAAATATATAATGATCATAAATGTCATGAGTTTCACTTAAGACTGAATTTAAAGAAACGAATGTGCAAGAATAAGATTTATCTTTTAGATAAAGATCTTTTAATATTTTGTATTTTTCTTGATCAAAAGAGCTAAGTGTCTTTTGATCAGGTTCAAAAATAGAAAGTTTCAATAATCATCCTATAACCGGTATTATGGAATGATTATAACCTGTTAGCCCTCAGGCTGCACATCATTTTATAGCTGACTATGCTCGCTTACGTTTTCTGAACTCTTTTGTTCGTGCACGATATCCGCTGAATCATTTAAAAAGCTATCAATCGTCTCTTCATAGTCGCGAAGCATAGCATTTTTTAGGTCACGGCTATCAAGGTTGAGCACTTCAATCAGTTTTTGAACACCCTTTAAAGGAATGCCACACAAGCCGCGCTCAACGTTTGAAATAAACTGACCATTTTTGTAACCAAGTAGTTTTGATAACTGGTTTTGAGAGTAAAGCTGAGGGTGTTTGACACGACCATCTTTAACAAATTTTCCAATATGCTTAAAGCTTCTTACTGTCATAAATACTCCGTTATTATAGATAAAAGAAAGGCCCTTAAGCATTTCTTACTTACATAATACGGATTCTAAAAAAAAATGATTTACATTAAACGACAAAACGATGACGGATGAAACCCAATCAAAACAACGTATTAGGCTTAAATCATCTAAATAAGGTAGATTTTGATAGAAGTATTCAGTTTAGTCTTTCAGCATATTTGCGATCTTTGAAGCAAAGACACTAAAAGTTGATAAAAGCTTTTCTTTCATTTCATCCGGGCAATCAATTAAGCCTTTTTGACCATTCGATTTGGTATTTAATACGACTAAGCTCCAGACTAATGTCTGTGGATTCTTTAGCCATTTTAGACAATAATCTTGGCCGAGAAATCCATGAGCAGAGTTAAAAACATGCTGACCAAGAGTGCTATCTAATTCGTTAAAATTGGCGTCGACTTCAAAGCTTAGGCCAAGCTCTCTGAGCTCTTCTTCAAACATAAAGATTTCGCGATCAATTTTCGATTGAGCTTTGGCAGGATTATCTTTGATAATCTGATTCATTTTTTCTTTTAATTCGATAAGAGTCGTATTATTCGTCAAAATGAAGCTCCAGCACCGTTGGGATATCAAAAGGGATATTGTTCCACCATTTTCTCGATACGCCAAAAAAACAATCAATTTCGCGCACCTGATATGAATTAGACATTAATTCATGACCTCGTAAGCAATGCATTTTAGCTAGATCACTTTCACCCATGGATTCTTTTAGAGAACCTGCCGCAACTTTGATTAAACCTTGAACAAAATCTTTGCTATCACCTTTAGGTAGGGCCTTCCAAACCGCTTCCCACCAGACGTGGGCTTCCCAATAAAAGCCATGATTAAACAAATCAGCCCCATATAAATAATCTTCGTGCTCGAACCAATTATGAATGGTGATGAGTTCACTCTCTGGATCAGCTAAGGATTCACTATGCCCGCCAGCTTTTTTAGGATGAGGAGTCGTGCCCGGACGATGAGCATAGGCCGGAAAAGGTTTTTTGGTGTAACGCTCCACTTTGGATATCTCGCTGCTTTGCACTATTACGAATGCATAAAATGATTTCAATTCTTTTTTGTCACCCCTACAATATCTGGATGTTTAGATATTTGGCCATTCTTCTACTTTTAGTCAGCTGTAGCAGTACAGACCTTCAACCTCCTGTCTTCATGGTAAGCGAGGAAGCTTCGCAGCAAACGATGCAAGAAAGCCAGGTCAAAACGATTCAAGCGACGTCTATACGTCGTAGCCAGTCAAAAACGGCAAACTCCATTGATGCTAGTGAAAGTGAAGAAGAGACTTCTCCACAGCAAGCTCAAGCGACTGAAGTAAAACTCGCAACAATTACAACTGACTATACCGAAAAAACCTATGACCTTATTCTTAGTCTTGATGCAAGCAAACAAGTCACTGCTATCAAAACAAAATCGAATAAAGGAAAGATTAAAAACTACCCTGTCCATGTTTTAAATAAGCAAATTGTTTTAGTTAAGGCGGTCGGGGTTTCATTGGTGACTTTACTATGTCGCGGGTTCAATCAATCTTCAGGTTGTGCTATCGAAATTGAGTACCCATCAAACTTAACTTATGGGAAGTTTTTAAGATTCGAATCAAATCTCGTTTATCTAAACGATCAATGGCAACTCCAAAGTCAAAACCGACAATTCACTTCAATGCATCTTGTGGCCAAAAAAGTTTTTGGGATATTGATTGGAGTAGAAAGAATTGAACTTCGATAAAAAAATGCCCTCAAAAGCTTTAATTTTATTATTTCTTGGTGCGAGTATTCTTGGATTTGGACCTATATTTGTGCGCGGTGCCCATGAAGCGAGTGCAGAAGTTATTGCTTTTTATCGCATGTTATTTGCACTTCCCATTTTGTTTTTAATTTCGCTTAAAGAACCTTTTGTCGGAGAAACGAGGGACAAGCTTATGGCCTTTAGTGCTGGCGTGTTTTTATCGGCCGACTTGGCTAGTTGGCATACTGCCATCCAGACGACTAAAGTCGCCAACGCAACTCTACTTATTGGACTGTCACCATTTTGGGTAGCTTTTATGAGTTCTTTATACCCAGGACTTAGACTTTCAACTCGGTTTTTTGTAGCACTTATTCTTTGTTTTTCAGGAATGTCGATGCTCACTTCAATAAGTGGTTTTTTACCAAGTCTTGGCAAAGGCGAATACCTATCAATTATTGCCTCGATTTTTTATGCCGTCTTCACCTACCTCTTTGCCATGGTTTGTAAAAAGATGGCACCAATCCATGCTCTAAAATGGTCTACACTAGGCTCTGCCTTTTTTATGTTTTTAGTGGCACTTCTTAGAGATGCACCTTTAATTAACTTTGAACAAGAAACCTGGCTGTCTTTGCTTGCTCTAGGAGTTATCATTCAATCACTGGCTTGGTTTATCATTTCAAGCTCGCTAAAACATATCCACGCCACCGTAGGATCCTTAGGACTTTTAGCTCAACAGCTAGCAACAGTATTTTTAGGCTGGATCATTTTAGGGGAGAAACTTGGAAAAGGTCAGCTGCTTGGGTGTCTCATTATGATCATAGGCATGGGACTTGGTGGGCTTTGGGCGCCAAAGCCGGCAGAGATTACGAAGGAATTATCATGAATCAAAATGCAGATGACATCATCATTAATCACTATAATAAAGTTGCTGAGAAATTTGGTCTTTCCCCATCTTCGACAATCGGTGATCAGTACATTAGACAAGCTGAGATAACGTTTTTTATTGAAAGTCTAAAACTAAAAGTCTCAAACCAAGGCGAAGGCCAATCATTATTTGATATTGGTTGTGGAAACGGACATCTCTTAAGTGTCATTAGACAAGAGTTTCCAAAGCTAAAACTCTTTGGGCTTGATTTTCATCCCGAGCTGACCAAGCTAGCTCAATCAAGAAAGCTTGAAAATTGTGAGATCATTCAAGGCGACATGAGAAAAGAACTCTCCATGTTTGGTCATCATGATTTTGTCATCACTGAACGCTCGGTCATAAATCTATTAAATAAAGAAGAGCAGTTTTGTGCCCTAAGAAATATCTCTAAGATCGTTAAACCACAGGGATATTACTTTTTTAGTGAAAGCTTTGAAGAGCCAAGAGCTAATATCAACAGAGCACGAAAACAGATGTATTTAGCAGAGGATATTAATCCATCAAAACACAATCTTTGGCTTAGAGAAGAGGATTTGCTAACTCTGAATGAAAATGAAATGCATGAAATTGAAGGTGCGCTAGCAAAGAATTACTTATCAACTCATTTTTACATTACAAGAATTCTACACTCTATAGCGCTTCCAAAAGGCGGTGTGGCCGAAGAATTTCAAAATTTTTTCAATACAGCTTTACCAGCAGCAGTAGGGAATTACTCCCCTATTCTCTTTAGATCTTTTGAAAAATCAAAATAAGCAAATGTATATTTCATAAACATTGAGTAGCTGGCATTCAGGGCAATGATAATTCCAGCAACTCCATCAAGAATGCCCGCTTTTAAAAACAAGCATTCAATGAATTTCCAAAACGGTCTAAAAAAGACAGCAAAAAGACTTGGCCTGCCATATTTTTCGATATATTGCTTAGCTCCAAGCTTGGCATATTTCATATTTCTTTCCACTTGAGAAGAAATAGTGGCAAAGGAATAATGATTTAGACTTCCATCTAAGACTTTTGCAGATTGACCTTCCTGGCTGATTAAAACTTCATGAACTTTTGGTTCGCTAAACTTGGCCTTTGATTTTCGATAGAATCTTGCCACTTGATCTGGATACCAGCCTCCAAAACGAATAAACTGTCCTAAAAAAAAAGTTTTACGATCGACGCTATAGAGATGGTGATGATCAGCATTTTTTAAGGCCCAAGAAATAGATTCTTTTAGCTCTTGCGTGACTTCCTCATCACAATCCAAACTCAAAATCCATTCATGACTCGCATTAGAAGCCGCATAGTTTTTTTGCTGTCCGAAACCATCAAAGGTTCGCTGAAACACTTTAGCGCCAAAGCTTGAGGCAATTTCGGCGCTTTCATCTGTCGAATGGTCGTCAACCAAGATGATCTCACTAGCAAAATCCAAGGATTTTAAAAGCCTTGGCAAGTTGTCAGCTTCATTCTTGCAGATAATGGTTACGCTTAGATCAAGTTTATTCATAATTTATTTTCGCAGCCTAATTTCAACTGGTCAATCAAGCTTCGTTCAGGCAATATTTTGTTATGCCAAAAATATGCTTAAAGCTCCATTACTTAGTTCAAGTCGCAAAAACGGTCACTTCTAATGGTGCAAATGAAAAAGATGTTATTTGGTTTAGAAACGAAATCTCAAACTGGTGGAACTCAATCATCAGCTTTAAATAAGCTTAAGAAACCAATCTTTCATCACCTTAAAGAACGATTCATCTTTTAAACTATCTGGAGATCTTTCGTTTTCAGAAAGTATTTCATTAATGACTTCTGGATTTTGTAATTCTTGCGCTACAGTATCGATGTCTTGAACAAAATCATCTTCTCTTGGTATGCCATCGCTGCTTGGGATATCTTCAGGCACTTCGATACTTTGAATTTCTGAGGCATTTTGACCAAACCAAAAATAGCCAAGACCGCCAGCAGAGGCTGCCATGACTAACCAACGAGGAAGAACAGTTTTATTTTGTAATAGTTCAAGAGGGCCTCTAGAGCGTGCCAATTGATCTGCCTTTAAAAGCTTTTCTGCCATGGCCGGGTTGTTTTCACCAGCAAAAGTCACAAGCTGGTTCCAAACTCGTTTACTATCAAGATCATTTCTTCGGGCAAAACTAATTAAAAGTTCATTGCCACCAAAATTACCATTTTTTAATAATAGATCATCAAGTTTATTGGCGATATCACTTTGCGATCTTACGACCTGATTAATAATTGGAACGTGTTTTGATTGGGCAACAGCATCTAAGAAGAAATTAAAGACTCTTACGAGTTTTAATTTATGCATTCCAGGAATACCTACTAGTAAAGACACTATTTTCTCAACAACCGCTGGTTGGGTCGCAAACTCACGAAAAACAGCAAAGAGTTCAGCATTTCTCTCATGTTTAATACGACTGATAACCGCTACGCGGTGATTATCAATTATATCCCTAATTCCATCTGTTGTGAGTTCATCACCCACTTCTAAAAAACTACTAAAACGAGTTCTGTCGGAGTTGTATTTAACTCCCAGTGAATCAAGTAATCGAGTCACATTCTCGCCGCATTCTGCTGAACACGCACCAGGTTCGATTAATCTTTCCAAATGCTCTTTTGCTAGCAAATACTCTTGAAACTTTTTACCAAGTTTACTTTCATAGCCAGCGCGAATAAAGACCAATTCATCCACCACTGCATCTAATGTTTGAGCTTTCGATAGAGTTTCATCAAGCCAAAAGCGTGATGGGATATCTATACCAGTTAAGACTTGCTTAGCCTGCTCAATCGATCGAACATCAAGAGATCTGACATGTTGGAGTTGAACGTCTAGAGCTTTAATCGCCAAGCTAGAAAATTCAACCTCTCTAAAAAGTGGCCTTAACTCTCGGTGAGCTGTGGCGTAGTCACCAGTGAACAAGTAGCCGTCTAGTTTAACTAATTGTCTTTTCATTTTTTCATGAATAGCAGGTGATTTATTTTTTCTTAAACGTCTAAGGTATGAGCCGGACTCTTCAATTTTATTTAAGCGAGTCATGAAGCGAGCATCATTTTCAACTAAGATATGACTTGTAACGGCCTTTCTAATTCTGAAACGATTTAATGTATCAAAACAATTGGCGTAGAGTTGAGAGGAAAATAGGCTGGCACAAAGAAGCCAGTAAAGAGCTAATTTCATAAGAATTTATCGGTTAAAAAGTGAATATTCTTGACCTTTTTACCTGCTAGGATCAATTTAAGTAGCATGAGTAGTTCTTCTTGGATTATTGGTTTGATCCCGCTTTTAGCGTTTGCTATCGCTGATTCATTTTTTGGCCTTAAAACAGGCTTAATCGCTGCGCTCGTATTGGCAATTATCGAATGTGTCTGGAGCTGGGCAACGTTTGGAGAACTTGATCAAATAAGTATTCTTTCACTCATCCTTATTTTACTTCTAGGTTTTTTGGCCTGGAAAAAGAAATCTCCTATTATTTTCAAGATCCAACCAAGTCTTATTTCATTTTTTCTAGGTGTTTGGTTGATAGTATCTTGGTCATTAGATGAACCAGTCTTTGTGGCCATGGTAAAAAAGTATGCTGCAATGCTGCCAATTGATGTTCGCCGTAATATACAAAACCCTCAATATTTAGCCTTTATTAGTCTTACAACCCTGACAACAGGTATCGGTATGCTCTTGCACGCCTTTGTCACGGGCTTTGCAGCTTTCAAGTTAAATAATTGGTGGTGGATAGCAATACGCGGCATTGGATTTTATCTTTTCGCTTTTATTGCCATGTTGTGCGCAAGATTGATGATTAATTAATTATGCAAGAATACTAGTTGATTTCATTGGATTTTATGGCATCATCAATTCTGCACTTGGAGGATTAATGGAAATCGTGAAAAAAACGAAAACTTATACCGTAATTAAAAAACGTTCTGGCCGCTATGGTGTCCTAGGCGCGAATGGTAAATGGATCAACGGTAATGAAAAAATCAAAATCCTTTTAGACGAAGGAATCATTAAAGTTCCTGCGCCAAAAGCTCCTGAGAAAGTTGAAGAATCTTCTGAAGATTCACAAGAAGCAACTGCTCAAGCTTAATCTATAATTAATATGTTAACGCCTCGCCTCACTTCAAGTGAGGCGTTGTTGTTTTTACGCGTCAGTTTCGATACTATTTTCCTTCTAACCACGCGGAAGTAGGTGAAAGCTTGAAACTCTTTTCAACAAAATATTTCTTATTCCTTTTTATTTCACTTAATTTCCAATCTGCATTTTCAAAAGTTCCATTAGGTGTAAATCCACGAGTTGCAAATAAAACTGCCATTCAAAAAGACCTTAATGAAATCCTAACAAAGGCAAAGTTTGAAAATAGTTTTATCAACTTCTCTATTCATGAATCAAATTCAAGCAATTTAGGAAGAATACTCTGTCATAATGACAAAATTGAAATTCAAATCAATGCCAAGCCAAGTGAATGGTCATCGACTTTTTATCAAGGTCTACAGGAGCTTGGTTTTCTATTTCCACACCCAAGAATTCAAATATCACCGAGTAAAGAAAGTGTTTTGGCATTATGTAATTCTCAATACGAATGGAACCCTTCATTTACTCATCGTGGATTTCATTTGCACACTCTCCATTCAAACGAATGGGTTCATGGCTTTCTTATGGAGAAGCCGAAGATTGCTTTTGAGTTAGTTCGTTGGCTCGCTCGTAATGGTCAAAATGTTATGGACTTGAATCTCTTAAGAGATGACTTGTCTGACATTTCGAGAAGATTAAAAGCACCATTTAAACTGGCCCAAGACCTAGGAATAAATGTTGGCGTCTCGATTGGAGCAGCCCTTCAACAGCAAAATAGCTACAAGCTCATCCCACTGAGTTCTGCTGTTACTGGATTGAGATCTGAAAAGTTGTTAAAGAAAAATCTAACAAAATTAATGAATGCTGTAGATTTTGATTTTTTAACCATGGAAGCTGGCACCAGCGAATTTACATCTGTTAACTATGAAAAAGCCTTGGACTGGATTGAAGCTGCCAGAGCAACTCTCGATCAAAAAAACAAGAAACTCATGATCAAGGTCCATGTTTCGACAAACCAAAATGACGACTTTTATGGCAACTTCAATTTCTTACCACAATACAGTCATCCTGAAGTAGGAATACTTCCCCATACCGTTATGTTCTATGGACTTTGGGACAAAGAAGTCCCTATGTATGGCAATGAAGATTTTTCAAGCATGAGAGAGTTTACTCTTGAGCAAAAAAACATTCGTCCTACCTGGTACTACCCGGAAACAAGCTATTGGATCTTAATGGATATGGATGTTCCATTATTTCTTACGGATTATCTAGTAGCTCGTGCCGATGATATGAAAAAATTATCTGAGCGAGATGTAGAAGGACATTTTAACTTCACCACAGGCCATGAAGTTGGTTACTGGCTTATGGATTGGAATGTTGCCCTGCTTGCTAACAAGAAGCATCGTTTTGATCCTCAAGCAGGACTCAAGCTTTTAGGTGAAGATCTTGCTTGTTGGAAAAACATCATAGATTTTCAAACAAAACACTTTAAAAAGAATCAACTCATCTCAGTTATTTCTTTTCCAAATCTTCAAGATGAGTTTAGCCGAACTCACCGCATACACGAGCGACATACAGTTAAAGAGCTATCAAAAAACCCAGAACTACTGCGCGAAGAACTAGCAAAACTTCAGTTCGCTCTAACAGAATTACCGGACCCAAGCTGTATCAAAACTGAAGAGCTTCGAACCATGATCACAATCACTAATGATCGTATCAAGCACGCTTGGCTGACAAGATTGGCCCTTAGGCATAAGAAAAAGTCGAACCTACGCGAACAGTTTATCATGCAAGCGGCAAGTATTAGAGAAAGTGCCAAAATCTATATGCTAGATTTTAAAGATAAATTCGAGCGTTATCCTGAAGCCAATCTTTTCGATAGGAAAAGCCCAAACCCAACGAGCTATAGCTTTGGCTACGTCTACAACTCAGTAAGTTTAAATTATTGGGAACGTGAAGAAAAAATGGTGAAGAAGAATCGCTACAACCCCTTCATCATGAATATCTATAATTTTTTAGATATTATTTTCTAATCTTTAACCTAAACATTCTTTGAAAGTCTTTATCTTGAACAAACTTTTCAAGTGCCTCATTCATACATGAAGAAATCATACGAGGATTAAGAGCTGTCGCATCAAGGATGGAGCCGTTAGAAGCAGCACTTACGGCAATCACTCCATTCCACTTTGCTTTAAGATTGTCTGCAAGTTGCAAGTCAAAGGCGAACTTAAGCTTACACTCAGAAACTTCACCTATTTTTCCATCTTTTTTTTCTTCAACCCACAGCTCAAGAACATCTACGTTTAAATTATTCAATGAGTTTTCATCGACCTGAACTTCACGTGCAACGAGTCCTTGCTCCAAACTTGTTTTGACATAAAACTCAACGCCTGTAGAAACAATGATAGGTGTCACTCTGTTTGATAAGCCGGTTCGCCCCATACCCACACGATCTTTAATTTCACGTTTGTCTGTTACATTATTAATTTTAAAAGACAGAGGACTAGATTCGACCATCGTTACTTTTGAGAACTCTTCAAGCGGGGACAAATTCTCATCAACAAGATTCATATTTTTGCTAGCACAAGAGCTGACCAAAAACAGGGCAAGAACCAATAGAGATAATTTCATAGTGAACCTTTAGCGACGAGAGCGCGATGGAACAAAACGAAGCGAAAGACCGACGGTGGCCTGGTTAAAGTCGTTAGCAATTGGCAATCTTGATTCCAAGCCAACATTAACTGTACCCATGCGTTGAATCTCAAAGTCTCGCTCTGCTCTTAAAATAATAAAGTCTTCTCTAGTACCATAATTTCTATTATAGACACTGTAAACTGCAGAATAACTTGAGTTATTTTCATGATCCATGATGGTCGTACCAATAGCACTTCTTGATCCCGATCTGGCTATTGTATATTCTCCGGTAAGTGCTGTCGTAAACCGTTCACCATCGTAAGATAGGCCACCATGAACGTTGTAGCTATTAGCAAAGGCATGGATTCCGCGTGATGAGCCATCTTGCCCTGGAGTGCCTTGCTCGTTATTAAATCGACCTAGCTGAAGATTATAATCTACTTCTCCACCTACAAATGCACCAACTCTGCCATTATTATAAAGAGCGTCAAGGCCTACCGTTGCTTGGGTAAACATATCCCCATTAGCTTCAGGTGTTGTATCTCCTACTCTTGAACTGGAGTAATATCCTTCAGTCGACACCACAGCACTAGGCCTTAAGGCAAGACTTTGGTTTTCTCTATTAACCAACATCAGATCTGGAATATTAAATCTGCCTTCAATTTGAGCGTAAACAATATTTTGCGAAAGCTCAGATTCTCTTGTTGGTGAAGTTGCCACAGATCTTTCGTTATGAGCAAAGGCAACACCGGCACTGATATCTAGAATACCAAAAAGATTATCTTTCTCGATATAGGTAGCTATACCCTGCGCGATATCTCCACGTGCCGTTTCAGTTTTAAAAAGATTGGCGCTAATGACTCCATAACCTGCTTCAAGCTTAATTAGACCAGGTAGATAATTTGGATCATCTGGTGTACCGCCAGTTACACTTTTTAAAACCTCGCCAAGTTCTGTTCTTCGACTTTCTCGAACTTCACCTGTTTCTGGGTCATAAACGGTATAATATAGACCAGAGTTAATCAGATTTGGATTTGGCGCCGGGTTGGCATTTGATGTTTCATCCGAAGAATAAAGTTCACTCCAATTAATAGTATAAACTTCACCATCGCTTGTTCGAACTGAAGTCACCTGGTGTCCACCACCAACAGTTCTATATCCTTCGATGGAGACTTGGTTGTTTTTAAAACCACAGGCCATCAAAAACTGGGAGACAGTTAAAGAGGCGTCACGGCAAACACCAGAGGTTGCCTGCATATTTCCATTCGCTCTGTCTCTCAATGTGTCCCATTGATTTTGAGAACTCACAACCATATTAACATTTGGACCATTATCAATTCGATCATAATCATAAATCGAAGAAAGCCTGCCTCCAAGATTCGAAGCCATAGCGATTTTATCATGCTCACTTTTACCAGCACATGCCGCGGCCACAGCACTCATTCGATCTTCATGGGAGTTATAATTTTTTAGAATAAGCTCATCAACAACACCACCCATTTCGCGGTAGCGTTCATCTTTTTGAGCATAGTTTTTAGCAAGGCCATCTCTAGGACCACCCATAGTCATCATAACTGAAAAACGCCATGGACTTTCTTCTGTATCTTCTGGAGTAAGGCCCAAGTCCACGATTTGTGGCTCATCACGCTCAAACGAGTTCTCTCTACATGGCTCAAAGATTGGAGATCGCGCCAAGGCCAACGAATCAACATCACCCGAAGCAATTAACATGACTTCCCCAATCTGCCTAAACCCTTCATTAAAATCATGATATGGATCTTGCGCAAAAAGTGGTGAACTTAAAAATAATAAAAATAATAATGCTTTTTTCATCTAACCTCAGGGATTTATCGGTAAAGCCGATAAAAACCTGTGAAAAAACTTTTATTTCTAACTCTATTGATCAACTACTCTTCATATAGCTCTGAGCTTTGTCAGCAACACGTCGTAAACAATGACTCCATTAATAGTCTTCAAAATATCATCGCGACAACACCACTTATAGATTGCTCGAATATTACAAGACCGATTTCAAAACAAACTGCTAAAGAGATGTTAAAAACCTTCGCGACTCAACAAAAGCTAGGCTTAGGCAATACATCACAGCTTAATAGGCATCAAATTGGTGACAAGCTTAATAACTGCAAGGCCAAGGCTAATCAAAAAGCTTTCGTTATCAATTTTGAAGGAACTGGTTCTTTCTCGCCAAAAACAGCAGATTTAATGAAGACTTTCATGGGATGTGTTGGAGATGGTGATTTAGGTAAAAGTCTTTATTATCATGCCATACAAGCTATTAAAGAAACCTATCATCAAAGCGAAAACTGGTCAGCGCTCTCGGCCGGGCCATTAAATCAATTAGCAATGAATGGCGACTCTCGTAATATTGGGTGGACAACATTTGCTTCAGAAGAATCTGAAGTCTTAGGAAATCCTAAAGAACTAAGCAGCTATAGCTCTGTAAGTTCGCAAGTGTTCCCGCGTGGAGTTTATCGAGCGCTACTTTGTTATAGAGATTATAGACAAAGTGCTAAAGAGTTAGGAATTACACCAAAGATAGTGATTCAAGGTCATAGTAGTGGAGCACGCTCAAGCGTAAAATTTTTAGAGAATATGAAAACATTATTTCCTGAAGATAAAGTTGATCTTATGCTCACCATTGATCCAGTTAAAGAAGCCCACTTGGCGGTTGGAGAAGTTCTTTCACAAATTGCAGGGAATGCTAATCGAGAGATATATAATGCTATTCCATTTGTTGACGACGTTGAAATAAAACCGCCTAATGTTTGGACCAGACGTCAGCCAAATGCCTTATACAAACCAGACAATGTCACAAGAAGTGTTAATGTCTATCAAAATGTTGATACAGATGGATTAAAGGGTCCTGTGAAATTTGGCATTCACGGAAGCCCAATTCATGGGGCGGACATCAATCAATTTATTTCGAAAGATCTTGGAAGTGATGCCCACGGAGAAATCACTCGCCACGAAAAAACAAAGTCTATCATCGCGAGTGAATACAAAAAGATTGGATTAATTCCCTGAAGGCTTATGTTCGAGCTGCTTTCTAACCATTTTAATTATTGATCCAAGAACTGGGATATGTTGGTAAACAAACTCTCCCATATCAAAATAATCACGATGATAAATAGCAAGAACGCCTTCACTATTAAATTCGATTTCACTTACACCGTGAACAACGACCTCATCGCCACCATTTAAACCATCAACTCGCATATACATTATCCATGTACAAAGATGGCGATCAACATTGATAGCATCGTCTTTAAACTCAAAACGAATATCGATCACTTTTTTATACATCGCTTTGTAATATTCTTTCATGGCATTAAGACCGTTAATTTGGCCTAGTGGGTCTTCGAAAACAATATCTTGCGTATAGAAACTATCAAGAATCTCAGTATTTGTTGCTCTAAGATTATTAAACACTTCACGAATTTTTTGTGAACGCTGTTGAGTTAAGTTCATGACAGGCTCCTGAGCATGTACCACTGATAAAAATAAAGAGACTAAAATAGCTAAGGCTAAACGCATAATAACTCCTTTTAACGCTAGTTTGACCTAAGAAACACCTTTTGTCTTACATACTTTATCGAGACAATCTTAATCAGATGTGTCATTCTAGCGATATGCCGATAACTGATAAAAAAGAAATTATTAATAAACCAAGATGGCTTAAAGTTCCCCTGCCAAAGGGTGGAAATTTCACCAAGCTTCAATCTGAGCTCAAGTCCAGAGGCCTGGCCACCGTTTGCCAAGAAGCCAAATGTCCAAATATTGGTGAGTGTTGGAGCGCTCAAACCGCCACGGTCATGATCCTTGGTGATACCTGTACGAGAGCGTGTAAGTTTTGTCATGTTAAAACGGGAAATCCGGCCGGCTTTATTGATCAAAACGAAATCAAACATACAGTCGAAATGGTTTCGATGATGGCCCTGCGTTATATTGTTATCACTAGTGTTGATCGTGATGACCTTGAAGATGGCGGTGCTGAACATTTCGCCAATATTATAAAAGCCGTACACGAAAATCATCCAACCACAAAAGTTGAAGTTCTCATTCCAGATTTTGATTCTAAACCAAATTCAATGAATAAAATTGGAGAAGCCAATCCATTTGTGATTGCTCAAAATATTGAAACAGTAAAACGCTTAACACATCCAGTACGAGATCGAAGAGCTGGATATGAGCAAACACTCAATGCACTAAAGTTTTATAAAGAAAACTACCCTCATATTGCGACTAAAAGCTCAATCATGGTTGGTTTAGGTGAAACACTTGAAGAGATCAAACAGACATGTCTTGATCTAAGAAATGTTGGGGTTAATATCGTGACCTTCGGCCAGTACCTTCAACCAAGTCTAAGACACCTAAAAGTTGAGCGCTATTACAAGCCAGTCGAGTTTGAAAATTTAAAAAAGATGGCCTATGAACTTGGATTCGATTTTGTTGCCTCGGGACCGATGGTTCGCTCTAGCTATAAAGCAGCAGATTATTTTGACTGGTTAGAAGCTCGTGGAAATTAATGTCATCAAAGAATTGCCTTATATTGAATATTTAAAATGGCTTGATGAAGCGAGTGAAAAAACAAGAACAGATGGAATAACACGATTAATGGTTTGCTCTCATCCTCTCGTTTTTACGATGGGTCGTGGAGATCGACAAAATACAAATTTAGGTCTCGAGTCAAACTTCGAAAACGTAAAAGTTATTCCTATTAATCGCGGCGGCGGACTTACTTTTCATGCTCCTAATCAAATTATTTTTTACCCGGTCATGAAACTCACATCGACCTATGGTTTAAATGAACATCTGTGTATGCTGGCCAAAACATTTCAAGAAACACTCAAACCAAATATCAACCTTAATTATAAAAGAAATCCACTTGGCCTATGGTATCAAGAACAAAAACTTGCATCCATTGGCATTGAACTTAAAAGATTTGTTACTAGGCATGGCTTGGCGTTTAATTTAAATCGCATCCCAATCAATCAGTCTTTGCTAGGTGAACTTAATCCATGTGGATTAAGCGCCAATACATATACATCACTTGAAGATTTAGGCATTAACCTGGACTGGCAACAAACAGTAAATCAGTTAGTTGAACATTTTCAAGCTTTAACAAAAACTAAATTATAACAATCCTGCCCATCTTTTAAATACTTTCGCTCAAAATGCGTACGCCCTGGAAGCGTTGGCGTTGAAAGTGACTTTAGCTTTAATCCATAGTCCGCAAAAAGCTCAACACATTCATCAATATAATTTTTAATATTTGAAGCGAGTGTTAGCTCAGCGTCTGCAGCAAGTTTATCAACTAAATGAGACAGAAACGGCATATGCGCCCAACGCTGATTTTTATTTTTGGGCTCTGGATTTGGATAAAGAATGAAGACTCTTTGGAGTTGTCCGCTTGCCACATTATGAGTAATCCAAGAAATACCATCGTCATGAATCGGCACAAGATTTTTTGGACAATCGTGGGACATCCAACGCTTTTCAAATTTTAAGAATTTTTCTAGTGTGCGCTCAATGGCAATAAGATGTCGATCTGGATGGGCCATGGCATATTGAATCGGATGAAGCCCTGCACCACAGCCAATTTCAAGATCAAACTTCCCTTCAGGCGCTATAATGGAGCTCCTAGGTTTAGGAATAAGTTCTGATTTAAATTCTCGCATGGCCAAAATCCAAAGTTTTTGGCATTATGCGTGGTTTTTAAAGGAGACGTCAATGACAGCACTGGCCCTAACACGTGATGGAAATTATCTGATGCATGGTAAGCAGTACTCTCCTGCCACTATTGTAAAGTGCCTTGAGCCTCTCCTAACAGAAACTCGCCTATCTATACTTAATCATGTTTTAAATCATCGCTCTAATCACTGCCTTCCCGTCATGGAGAATATTCATGATGTGGGAAATATCAATGCGGTGATGAGATCGGCTGAGATCTTAGGTTTTCCAAAACTCGCCAACATACCAAGTCAAAAATTTAAATCATCTTCTAGAGTTACAAGCGGTGCTGATAAATGGGTCACCATCGATACCTACCAAGGCCCAAGTGAGTGCTATAGTGATTTAAAAAAGAAGGGATACACCATCTGTGCCACAGCACTACGCTCAGATGCCATCCCTTTTGATCAACTTGATTTATCAAAGCCTCGTGCCTTCGTTTTTGGCAATGAGAAGAAAGGTGTTACACCTGAAACGCTAGAACTCGTCGACGAATGTACAATTATACCAACGGTTGGTTTCACTGAATCGTTTAATATTTCAGTTGCCGCTGCTATTGTGATGTCTAAAATGAGAGATTATATCTCTGCCAATGATAGAAAATATCTTTTAACAGAAGATGAAATTATCAACATCAAAGCAAGACAATTGCTACTACAATTCAAATACCAAACCGTCATCAAGCATATCAACGAAGAACAATGTGTCTAATTTGTAGACACCCCTTTCTATATTACAAACCTCTATTGAAGCTTTCACTTGATATGTCATTGTGGACGCGGGACAATGGAATTGCGCCTAACTCATCTCATGGAGGAACCTATGAAGAAAATATTATGTTTATTCTTAATTCTAACGGCTTCTAGCGCCCAAGCAGGCTTTCTTATCGAACCTTATCTAGGTTATAGCATTGGCTCTGGTGAAAATAGTGCATCCGTAAAAACTGAATACGATCAAAATGCCACTTTTTTAGGAGCACGCGTAGGTTACCAAACTCTAGGACTTATGTTCGGTATAGATTATACAAAAGGCTCTGAGGCGGAGTTAGAGACTAAATCTGGAACTACAACATTCAAACAAGATGCAGATCAAAATACATTCGGACTTTTTGTTGGTTATAATTTGCCAGTCATGCTTCGTGCATGGGCCGCTTATTATATGAGCACTTCAATTGAGATCCAAAATGGAGCCTCAGTTGGTGATGAGTACAACGGAAATGGCTATGGGCTTGGGGTTGGTTTTACAGGACTACCTTTCGTTAGCTTAAACCTTGAATATAGAATGATGACATTTGATGAATTCAAAGATCAATCATCTGGTCTTAAATCAACCCTCTCAGGAAATAGCGAGATTGATTATAACCAAGTAATGCTATCGGTTTCTTTACCTCTAGATATCTAAAACTACTTGGGCGGTCTTTAAGACCGCCTTTTTTTCGCCAGAATATTCTTCCCTAATTCCAAGTCACACTCTCTAAAAAACAAGCTTCCACTTATTCATTCGATAAGCCTTTATCCGACATTTATTTTTAGTCGTCTCAAGGAGAATCGCGGTGAATATACCTGCTAGTCTAGCACTGCTTGCGCTCATGGCCTTTGCCACTAACGTTCGCGCCGAAAGAGTACCTGGTCAATTTGTAGTTAAATTACAAAAGAATAAGTCCGTCGAGGCTTTAGAAGATAACGGTTTTTCGATTATTAAACCCGACGTCCGTGCTCTTGGAATTTTTCTTGTCG
>CAYGRY010000006.1:0-64609 GCA_964352405.1 uncultured Halobacteriovorax sp. | reverse complement strand
TCGAGCTTTTAGGATAAAATATGGAACAAAATGTTTTAGAAATTGATATCCAACCTACTCCTAACCCAAACGCGCTTAAGTTTATCGCTGATAAGCCTTTTAAACGTGAGGGAAACTCTAGCTATAAATCTCCAATGGAATGCGGCGAAAATAAACTCGCACTTAAGCTATTTATGATCAGAGGTGTGGACCAACTACATTTTTTTGATAATGTTGTTACCGTGACTAAATTTAATTACGAAGAATGGGATAATCTTGAAGGTAAAATCCTTGAAGTGATTAACGAAAACTTACCAAATCATAATGCTGATTATTTTGATCCTGATCCAGAAGCAGATCGCAGAAAGGCCCTAAAACCAGAGCTTTTAAAGATTGAGGAAATCCTTGATCGTACTATTCGTCCAGGCCTTCAAGGTGACGGTGGAGACATCGTCGCCCTTAGTTACGAGGATCATGTTCTCGTGGTTAAGTATCAAGGAGCTTGTGGTACCTGCCCAAGTTCTACAACAGGTACTCTTGAAGCTATTAAAGGCATCTTAAGAGACGAATACGACCCTGAGATTGAAGTCTATATTGCTCCGGATTTTTAATGGCGCAAGAGTCCAAAGAGGATATTCATTATAAGATTTTAGCGAGTGTGACTAAGCTTGAAGTTAACAAGGGTCATCTTGTTTGGACGATGTCTCAAGTAGCCAATGATTCTGGTGTCTCTAGAACTCTCATTTATTATTATTACGGTAAAGAAAAAGAAAAGCTTTTAAGTGAAGCAATGAAGTTCATGGTTCAAACAGTGTTCAATCTTGAAGGGCTTGAACCTGTTATGCCAAGAGATCGCATTAAACTTGTCCTTAAGCAACTCAACCAAATGCCCTACTTACTCGTTCTATTCTATCTCAATAGACGTGCTGATAACGATATCGGACAAATCATTAGAGAAGCCGAAGAAAGCCTATATTTATTATTAAAAAAGCTTTCTCCCGAGTTAACGAAAGAAAGCTTTATGATGATTTATCTATTGGAACTAGGTTGTGCACTTCACGGCGATGTCGAGCACGAAATGATTGATCGACTGTTCAGTCAATTAATACCAAGCACCTGTTAGAACCATTAAAACCATAATTGGATAAACAAAAATCCAAAGTAAAACAGTTCCTACCGCACGAAACAGACCTCTAAAGACATCGCTAAAGAATCCTTTTTGGTTCGAGTTCACTTTTTCTTTAAATGAATCAAAACCACCTGCTTCAAATATTTTATTCTCAATATGAGTTAAAATAACAGCTTGAGCTTCATCAGTTGCCATCGTTTCAACTACTTCACGAGTTGTAGAAACTTGATCAAGACCTAGATCTAGAAGTAATTCTTCTTGATCATTTTTTAGAAGTTGAACTTGTTTTCCAAAGTTCTTTTCTAAATAGGCATCATCCTTTTTAAGAATTTTCTTAATTTGCTTTTTAGAGGCATCCATTTTTTTATCAAAGTCTTTAAAGAATTCTTCCTTAGAATCAAACTTAAACAAAGAACCCACATCATTAGCGATCGCAGCATTTGAAGTGATAAAGAGCGAAAGTGTCATTAGGATCGTTAATAGTTTTTTCATCTTGTCCTCCCGGATTGATTTGTTTCGATGAGGATTTCTAACAACCCAATAAGGCTCTATCACTATAATCCATTGACAAGAATGGCGGAAAGCTGTCAAAAGCGACGTAATATCAATGACTTATTAAAAGTTTGATCCTTGGGTCAAGTTTATGTCACAATTAAATATCAGTTACTTAAACTTACTCAAGGATGGAGTGAGCATGAACAAGCTCTATGAAAGTTTCGAGGATTTAGTCCACTCGCATGAAGCGTTATTTAAGCCTCATCGAAAAACCAGCGCCTTCAATGTATGCCAAGGTGTTTGGGAAGCTAGAGAGCCTGAAATTCAATCGCTTAAGCTACAGCTAACTAGCCTTAAAGCAAGCTACGACTCTCTTGATCAGCAAAAACAAAAGCAACAAGATGAGCTAGACTTAGAGATTCAAAAGCTTCAAAGAAAAATTGAAGCTCAATCATCTCAGCATCAATCTTTAATTGAGTCATCTAAAAAGCAAATTCATATTCTTCGATCTGAAATTGATGCAAAGACTTCTACACTCAATGAAGTTTCAACTCTTCTAGAGTCAACTCAAAATAGCCTAGAGCGTTTACAAAAATACGAAAGTTCACTGGATGCGGTTCAACGCAGTCAGTACTCTGAAATTGAAACCTACAAAAAAAGATTCTCCGCTGAAAGCAAACTTCGAAGCGAGATGGAAGTTGCTCTTGGGCAACAACAAAAAAGTAATGAAATGCTTCAACTTGAAGTCATCTCTAAAGACGATTTGATTACTCGCCTGCAAGCTCGTATTGATGATTTAGAGAGTCGCTCTAAACAACAACAAAGACTCAATGCCAGAATGGGTGTTGAACTTGATCGCTTCGCTAGAGAAAACGATCAACTCACAAGAGCTATTAATCAATAAAAAAAGCCCCGAATTTCGGGGCTTTTCTTTTTCAATAATTTTTCTAAAAGATTAAGCTTTCTTCGCTCTATAGCTTTTACACCAGCCGCACTCAGCAACGTAACGATTCGCTGCCATTGAACATGGAGCATAGTTTTCTACCATTTTCTTTTCTTGATAGAAGTTACAGTTTCCACAATTCTCGCCTGCTTTATGTTTTTTATTCTTTGAATCAGCTGCATTAGCAACATAATCCAATCTCTTACCAGTTGAAGAGTCAGCTTCAAGAAGTTTTCCTGCAGCTTTTTTATCTTTTGGAGCGGCTTGTGGGCAAGCTACTGCTGCAGCAACTTTATTAGACTTTAGTAGTGGCAATGCAACTAAAGCCATTAAGCTTTTTTTGAAAAATGCACGACGTGAGTTATTCATATTTTGATCCTTTGTTTAGTAATTGAAAGCATTTTAGCAACTTCAAAAGGAATTTTCATCCGATCAATTGTTTGAGAATTCAAACTCTGTCTAAACTCTTGATTTAGGTTGGACAACTCAAGCCCATTCATTTGGCCGATAGAAGTCCAGCATTTTTGCATGAACGGAGCCAGGCTTTGGTGCGTACTGATATGTATAATTACAGCGTGCTGGCAGCGAAATCAATATGGAATCAATTCGTCCATTTGTCTTAAGCCCAAATAAAGTTCCACGATCATGCAGTAAATTAAATTCTACGTAGCGACCACGCCTATGCAGCATAAAGTCTTCATCTTCGATCGTAAATTCCTCATGAATTCGTTTCTCAGCAATTGGAAAATAGGAAGAAATAAAGTGCTTTGAAAGATCACAGGCCATATTGAAATCTGCTTCAATTGAGCCACTATTAAAGTGATCAAAAAAGATTCCGCCGATTCCTCTCATTTCATTTTGACGATGAGTATTGACGAAATATTCATCACATTTTTTCTTCATCGCCTCCCACTGATTATATTTTGTCGTTGCTGCTTTCCAAACTCCGTGAAAGTGACGAAAATCTTCTTCATGGGGATAAAAAGGTGTTAGGTCTGCTCCTCCACCGAACCAATACTTAGTTCCAACTTGAATCATTCTAAAATTCATATGAACTGTAGGTATTCTTGGATTTTTAGGATGCAGAATTAATGAAATACCGCTGGCCCACATTTCATCACTATCTCCGCCAAGCGAGCTGGCAAACTTTGGATCAACCTTGCCAAAGACCTGGCTATAATTAACACCACCATTTTCGATGATTTTGCCATGAAATGCCCTTGTTCTACCGCCGCCACCAGGCTGACCGGCATGATCGAGTCGATCCCACAGATCTTCGGTCATCTTAATTTCAGGGTCTATCTGTTTAAGCTTATCTGTAATCTCGTCTTGAAGCTTTTTGACGTGTTCTGCAAATACTTCTTTTGTAGATTCAAGTTGATTTATTGGCATGTTAACCTCGACGTGATACTCACTGCGCTACGTTTCCTTTTATACTTAATACAGTTGAATAGAACCATGCTTAAGATCAGCATTTTAATAGTTTTTTCTCTGCTCAGTGGAATTATCCAAGCAGAAGAGGCTACTGTGTCACGTGATGCTGCGTGGCATTACCAATATATCGACAGAAATCACGAAAAATCAGAAACGTGGAAACACCTTGGTATTATCTATGCCGCATCTTGGGCCCTATATCCCGTGACTCAGCCTACTGTTTTTAAAGATAACGGAAGCTTTAAAAATTATGGCGACAATTTTGGTAAGGTTGTTTTTGATAGAGATACTCCTTTTTGGAACTGGTTAGTTCATCCTATTTCAGGTAGCCAACTTTATCTTTATTACAGAGCGAACGGTTACAATCGCATTGATTCAGTTGGACTGACTTTTATCTCAAGTACTCTCTTTGAATTTACAGTCGAAGTTTATACAGAACCTGCCAGTATTCAAGATCTCTATCAAACACCAATTCTAGGTAGTATTTTAGGATACGGTATTGAAAATTTAAGCTTGTGGCTAATTAATACAAATCATCCAATTGCAAAATTTATTGGTCACACAATAAATCCGGCCACATTATTTGGATTTTTTGAAGGCAAAGTTAGAACAGTCCCAACCGTTGATGGTAAGGGCGGAGCAGGAGTGACATTCGTTTATGAATTCTAAACTCCTACTTATCATTATCATTCTTTTTAAATCTGCATTTGTTTTTGCTTACGAAAATGAATTTGCTCTTAAGGGCGGATTTTCTACAGCATTTAGTCATCTTAAGTATATCGATCACAGTCAAGATAATGCTCTTGGAATCGGTTTCAACACTAATTTTGGCTATAAATTTAAACGCTGGGAATTTAATCTCACCTCCTTTATCGCCTTTGGTGAAATGGAAAAACTCACCTACCAAATTGGTAATACCCGTGTTCAAGGTGAAGGAAGTTTTAA
The DNA here is from genome assembly GCA_964352405.1 of uncultured Halobacteriovorax sp. Classification (GTDB taxonomy): domain Bacteria; phylum Bdellovibrionota; class Bacteriovoracia; order Bacteriovoracales; family Bacteriovoracaceae; genus UBA4207. The sequence continues at coordinate 59,684 of CAYGRY010000006.1, read as the reverse complement.
TCACGTCAATTTTGCGCCCACAGTACGATACTATTTTGATGTTAAGGAAAATGGGCAATGGAAATGTTACTTATCTCTAGGCCCTGTCTGGTCATTAAATACCTTTAAACTTGAAGATTTCTCGGTTGAGAGTGGCACTTATCGGGAAGAATATCGCTACTCCTATACTTCAAGAGGATGGTTGATAGCTCTTGGCATAGAAGAAGGTTTTGCCTCAAAATTCCTAAAACCGACATTTATTGAGTTTTTATACTCCTATCAGACGGCCTATGAGGTCGCTTTACTCGATAATTCTGACTTTAAAAATGTTGAAACTCTTAACACTGACAGGGTTAGAACCAATATCTATACCTCAATCTTTATGATCAACTTTGGAATCGTGTTCTTTTAATCACTTAGCCTATTAAACCAACAAAAGTGGTCGTTTTTTAAAAAAGAAAAAGGTCATTTTTCGTCTTTTCTAGTACTTAGCCTATTTCATCAAGTTCGATTCTAAAATGTCGATAACCTTAAGTGAATTAAGTTTAAGGACTACCACTATGATGCTTAAAATTCTGCTTTCTCTATTAATCTCGATGTCCTCTGTTGCCTTTGCAGGTGCAGGAGATGTTGCAAAAGCTATCGTTGTTAGAGGTAAGGCCATGGCGCAAATGCCGGATGGAAAAGTCGTCGAAGCGAAGCAAGGCATGTGGTTTAAAGAAGGAACACAAGTTAAAACGGCTGATAAAAGCTTTGTAAAATTGCTTTTCATCGACAAATCACAAATGAATCTTGGCCCAAATTCTCAGATGAAAATTGATAAATTTCCTGAGAACGATCCTGGAATTGTAACTCTTGTAAAAGGGCAACTACGTTCAAAAGTTTCCAAAAACTATATGGAAATGGATAAGAAAGATAAATCTAAACTCTTCATTAAAACTAAAACAGCGGCCATGGGTGTTCGTGGTACAGACTTTCAAGTTGACTATAATCCTGCCAACAACTTCACTTCACTTGTAACATTTGAGGGTGCCGTTGCTATGGCTTCACTTACCTCTTTTGGTAAATCAGCTGACCTTTTTGACCAAAGTCGCCTTGAGAGAATCGTCTCTTCTGATCAAGCTGTGACAGTTACTCGTGGTCAATTCTCTGGATCATCTCCAGAAACCGGAAGTGCTACGATTCCAGTTAAAATTAATCCGATGCAATTAGAAAACATGGAAAAAAATCAGTCAGGTTCGGCGGATGAACCTAGTGAAACAAGTGCTTCTGCAAAACCTGTAAAATCAATCGTTCCTCCTGGTGTTAATGGCCAAAAATTTTCGAATAAAGCAAAAGTCGAAAGCCAAGTGGCAAAGAGTTCAGGTCAATCGGTTGTGAATAAAGCAACAGCTGCTGCCAACACTGTTAAAAACGGTTTTGCTCCAACAAAAGTAACGAATACTGCGGCTGCGGGTGCAGTTGTCGATGTCGCAACAGGTAATTTATTACTACCTCCAAAGAATGCTCCGATTGATACAAATACTGGTCTTCCTATTCTAACTGGAGCATCTAGTGTTTTATCGAGTAATGGAGTGGTTAATATGGAAGCGGCCAAAAATATTGATACTGTAGTTGTATCTATTAAAGTTGCTGATGGCGTGGCAAGAACCCAGCCTACACGCTCTCCTGCCTCTGTGGGTGGAGCCCCAGCTGGCAACCCATTGCTTGCAGGTCCAAAAGGTCCAGTGATTCAAACACAGCAAGAAGCTCAGTTACTTGAAACTGGTGGAGAGCTATTAGTAGATGCACAAGAGACAATTACTGATAACCAAGACCTGGGACTTAATAACACAACTTCAACGGTCAACTTTAACTTAACTGTCCAATAAGACTGATTCTTCCTAGTAAAAAATCCCATATCATCCTAAAATATATAGGATTATTAATTAATAACCTACTATAGCAAACGGATTTGCGATGACGTTCAATAAACTACCAATATTTTTGGTTTTGCTCAGTCTTAGTTTTCAATTCTCGGCCCATGCCGATGTCCTTACAGACGCCGTTAAAAACTACAAGCTTGGCTCTTATCAAAGTATGGTTGATGATCTTGAAAAATTTAAACCAAACCAAAAACAAATTGCTACAAAATTTTATCTTCTAGGAATCGCTTATAACAAATTACAAAACTATGAAAAATCTAGTCTCGCCTTACGTAGAGCTATTCAATTAAAAAGTGATGCTCCAGATATTTGGTATGAGTTTGGCCAAGCCTCATATGCTAATAGTGATTTGAGGATGTCACTACAATCATTCAAAAAATCATATTCTTCAAAATATAAAGAAACTGAGTCCCTGTACTATATGGCCCACATCTCACAGATCCTTGAGGATTATCAATCAGCGAGAGATTATTATATTAAACTTGGTAAACACCCTCAGACTGATAAAGATCTCGTTCAAGTTTCTCGCTTTCAGTTAGGAGAAGTCCTACTTTCTATGGCCGAAACAAGAGACGATGCTAATCGACTGGTTGAGTCTTACGTACTTCCACAAATGGAGCAGGCTCGAAAATCTAATGAAAAAAGTGATATTGCGCCAGAGATTGAAACACGTATTAAAGAAATTCAAGTTCGCTATGGGCTGGATCCAAACCGCTTAATTAATGGAAAGCTTATTCCTGAAAAAAGATGGGAAGTCAGTTTTCAACAAGAAATGAATTACGATAATAATGTAACGTTAGCCACTGATGTACCGACAGCAGCCGCAACTCAAAAAGAATCATATATTTTTGACTCAACTTTTAATGCTAAATATATAGCAGCCTTTAAAGGTAAATACTTAATCGAACCTTCACTGAGAATTAACAATAAAAAATACGCTGAAACCTCTGAGCCAACAGTTTTTCAAAATGACTCCTATGACATCACCGCTAGCACTGTTTTTAAAAGAGAGCATTTATTTAAAGAAAAACCTGCGACTTTCGGTGTCGGAATTGACTATAAATACATTGCGCGCGATCGCTTACAACAAAAGCAAAAAATCTTTTTTGCGCGTTCAACAACAATCTCATTTTTTGAGACATTAAAAATTAATAGCTTTGGCGATACCACTCTTCGTATTAAAATTAAAGACTATCAAGCCTTCACAGAAGCTCAAAATAACAAAACAATAACATTAGCTGCAGATCAAATTATTGTGACTTCTACTGGAACGCTATTTATTGCTTTGGTAAATGCAGATTTTATCAGCGCGGAAACTGAACTTAATTCTACTAATGCCTTTTTATTTCGAGTCGATCATTTAAGACCAAATTTCATCTCTAACTTCACTCTATCAGCCGGCTTAGGTTTGACCATTCTAGATACCAAACTACAGAGTGAAACACGTGGTACTGAAAAAACTATTAATCCATCTTTTAAGCTCATCAAAAAAATCAATGACTATGTATCGATGCAATTAACTTATGATTTCACAAAAAATATGTCTAACGACACAGTTCGTTTTGAATATACTAAACATGTTGCGGGCTTACGTTTTAGAATCAAATTTTAGGAGTCTTTATGTTTTCTAAAGTACTAAAGTTTGGCGGTATTGTTTTAATCCTGCTCTTTTGTATTTTCTCGACAGTCATGCACCAAATTAGTCGTGAACTTTCAGCGCAACAAATCGAAGTTGATAAACCACCAATTTATGCATCTTATCTTGAAGATCGTTTCTACGATCTAAGAATGAGAAGTATTTTAGATAAAGATGCTAAGCAGCCTAAAATTGTTCTCGCCGCAATTGATGATGAATCTTTGCAAGCCATTGGTAGATGGCCATGGACGAGAGTTCGCTGGGCAGAATTCATGAGAAAAATGAATATCTACGGCGCAAAAGTCGTTGCCTTCGACGTATTCTTTCCAGAAGATGAAGTTGCCTGCAATGTAGAATCTCCTGATATTGCCTTGGCGAGATCCATCGAAGAGTTTCAAGGTAAGGAAGGTCATCACGTTGTCATCCCCTACTCGATGGACGTCAATGAAATCCCGAAAGAAAACTCTTTTGAGGAACTTCCTGATTCGCTTTATAATTTCATCATGGATTCACAGGCCGCAGGTGGATATAACCTTAATAAACACCATGTTTCTAAAGAAGTTTGGCCAATAGATACTATTATCAACTCCAATCCACTTCTTGGTCATATTCAAGCAACCGCTGATATTGATGGAGTTTTTAGACATTATTATGTTGTCTCAAACGTTGATGATATTTACTTTCCTAGTTTTGCCATTTCTATTTATGAAGCATTTAGTGGCGAAAAAACTAAACTTGTCGTACAAGAGGGAGACGGTAGTCGATTAATTGCCAATAATATTGAATTTCCTGTGAACTCAAAAGGCGCTCTAAAAATAAGTTGGCTTGGAGATGAATCGCAGTTTCAACGTGTCAGCATCAAAGATATTTTAAATGCACCAGATAATGATCAAAGAATGCTCTTCACTCTAAAAGATAATATTATCTTTGTGGCGTCGACTGCATACGGTGCTCACGATCTAAGACACACTCCAATTAATCCACAGACACCTGGAATCTTCACCCATATGAACGTTGTTAACCAACTTCTGACAGGTCAAGCTTACAAGCCTCAGTCAGAATCAATGAATGTGACGTGGATTATGTTAACCGTTTGCACGCTGTTAATTTTATTAGTTCAACTTTTTAAAAATGCCCTTCTAGATGTTGCTGCCCTTATTATCATTTGCGCAAGTGTTTACTATATCGATCTTAAATACTTCTTACCCAATGGTTATGAAGTTGGGATGTTCTTTATTCTGTTATCCGTAGTGGCTTGTTACTCTTGGACAACATTCTTGAATTTCTATCTCGCCAATAAAGATAAAGCCTTTTTAAAGAGTGCCTTTAGTACCTATATTTCACCAGAGCTTATTGATGATATGTACGCCTCAGGTGAGCCGCCAAAGCTAGGTGGAGACTCTGGGATAAGAACTGCATTATTTACGGATATCCAAGGTTTCTCAACTTTTTCAGAGCAATTAACTGCCACTCAACTCGTTGAACTTCTAAACGAATATCTCACAGTCATGACTGATATTTTGCTTGAGGAAAAAGGAACACTTGATAAGTATGAAGGTGATGCCATTATCGCTTTCTTTGGCGCTCCTATGCCGCTTGAAGACCATGCTTATCGCGGTTGTATGGTTGCCCATCGTATGCAAGTAGCACTAGGTGAACTTCGCAAGAAATGGACATCTGAAGGCGAAAAATGGCCAAAAATTGTTCATGAAATGCGCATGAGAATTGGTCTAAATTCAGGAGAGATCGTAACCGGAAATATGGGTTCAGCTCAACGAATGAACTACACCATGATGGGCGACTCTGTTAACTTAGCCGCTAGACTTGAAGAGTCTGCCAAGCAATACAGTATCTTTACTCAAATTGCCGGAGAAACAGTTAAGCTTGCGGGTGATGATTTCCTCTTTCGTGAACTAGATACGATTAAAGTGGTTGGAAAGTCAGTCCCTGTAACGACCTTTGATCTGCTTTATACTCAAAAAGATGCCCCAGAATATCTTAAGGATTTAGCTTACAAATTCAAAAAAGGAATTACAGCCTATAAATCTCAAAAATTTGATGAAGCCATTACCATTTTTACAGAAACATTAGAACTAGAATGGCAGCGCTTTCCTGAACTTAAAGGCAAGAAAACAAATCCTTCAGAAATCTACATCAAAAGATGCCAAGAGTTTAAAGAGCTACCTCCCCCTCCAGAGTGGGATGGCGTTTACACCCTTACTTCTAAATAATTTAATCAACGAATCGATTCAACGTCTCGCTTAAAGAACGTAATGATATCGGCTTTGGTAGAAAGTCTGTCATACCTACTGCTAGGCACTTTACACGGTCATCGTCATACACATTGGCCGTCATGGGAATAATAGTAGGACTATTAACCAAGCAGCTATTAAAAATAGCTTTGGCAGTTTCATAGCCATCCATCGTCGGCATTTGAAGATCCATTAGGATAACTGAAAATGATTGAGGATTATCAATACCAATGATCTTAACAGCTTCTTGACCATCGTTAACGATATCATGAACAACATTTAACTTATCCATCATGGCATGAATCAATTTACAGTTAATTTCATTATCTTCAACAATAAGTACCTTTAATGAGTGATGCATACTTCCATCAAAAAAATTAGTATCTAATTTTTTAGGAAGGTTCTCGGCCGTAGTTAGAGGCAAAGTGACCACAAAATCACTACCAGAATCCAATTCACTAATAACCTTAATAGAACCTTTCATCAAATGGACTAGTCTTTTACAAATTGATAATCCAAGTCCTGTACCACCGTACTCTCTTGTAATGGAGTCATCTGCTTGCATAAAGTCGCTGAAAAGTTTCTTTTGTACATCAGGGGCGATGCCGATGCCGCTATCACGAATAATAATCTCTACATTAACATTTGTGTCATTGCTAACTTTTGAGGTAACGAGAACTTCTACTCCACCATTTTTTGTAAATTTCACTGCATTAGACAAAAGATTGGAGATGATTTGCTTAATGCGGGTTATATCACCAATGAACAGATGGTGATTCAAAGCATTTTTAAACTTTAGTTTAATATCTTTTTTTAGGCACTCGGCTTCAAACAAGCTAACAGTTTCACTTAAGAGTTTTAATAAATCAAATTCACTTTGAGCTAACTTGAGTTTACCAGATTCAATTTTAGTAAGATCAAGAATATCGTTCAAAATAGTCATTAGATTTTGACCACAATACTGTATGGTCTTAATCATATCAGTTTGAGATTCATCAAGTTCTGTCTCACTTAACAGATCAAGTATACCAATGACTCCGTTCATAGGAGTTCTTATTTCATGAGACATATTCGCCAAGAAAAGTGTTTTTGCCTTTTCTGCCAAAAGAGCTTTATTTCTAGCTTCAACCAATTCAAGTTCTTGCTTTTTTTGAGCCGAAATATCAATATGTGTCCCGGTCAAGCGAGTCGGCTTACCCTCAGCATCCCAGTCAGAGAATTTAGCAGTGGCTAAAACGTGAACCCAATGCCCATTTTTATGTTTCATCCTGTGGGGATTTACAAATTGCTTGGTCTTTCCCTCAAGAAAGTTATTAATGACTTTAAAGCAATTATCAATATCATCGGGATGAACTCTTGATTGCCAAAACTCAAAGCTATGTTCGATTTCATCTAGTGAAAAATCAATTATTTCCAGATATCTTTTATCAAAGCGAACGGAATTATCAATTATATTCCACTCCCAAATACCGATATTCGATCCTTCTAGAGCTAGATCAAGATAATTATTTAAATCTCTGAGCTTTTTCTCATTTTTTTCATTTTCTTGTGACAGCTGTAAGATGCCAACTAATTCCCCAACACATTCAAATAGAGGGTGATACATATCAACTAGTTCTTGCGAAAATCCACCAGTTCTGTTGGCCAGACCTAATGTTGCTCGAAGTGTTCCTGCTTGAAACAAAGGAACGCTCAAAAATGAATTCAATGGTGGATGGCCAGGAGGCAAACCTTTCGCATTTTTGTGATTCTTTGGATCATTTGTCATGAATATTTTTTTAGACTTAACAACTTCTCCAAATAAAGTATTTAAATCTTCAAAGACTAATCCAAGTTCTTTATTCTCTTCATAGATTTTTCTCGACTCATCATTCCAAGAAATATTGGATATTCCATAAGATCGTAGGTATGGAGTTTCTTTGTCATAAACAACTTCAGCAAGAAAGCCAAACTCAACTTTTAAAATACTAAGTATTTTATTTAAGACATAATTAAAAAAGATTACAGGTGTAGAATGACATTCAATATATTTTTGTCTTAAACCAGTTATAATTTCTTCGACATCACGTTTAATTTTAAGTTCAGTAATATCGTTAGTAATAGCAATATGAGCAATTTTCCCATTCGAAAGTCTGTAAGGAGATGCATGGGTTTCCATCCAACGATGAGTTCCTTTAAGGCCAACGATCTCAAAGGTTAGTATTCCACTCTTTCCGCTACAAATACCTTCATTGAATTTTATAAATTTTTCACGATGTGATTCTTCAACGATTGAATAAACATCAGCTCCTAGAACACTGTCCATATCTTCAGCTTCAATAAGATCTAGACCTGTTTTATTCATCATAATCAACTTACCGTTGGCCGAAACAAGTTTCAGACACGAAGGACTTTGATTGATCATGGGGTCTAAATTAAGGGAAAGCCCATCTACGATTTGTAAAAGTTCATCTTTATTCATAAAGCTCAATATTTTGTTGTCGTAAGATTTAAAATCCTAGCACAACAAATATATATGAGGCTCATTTATAAAATAAATAAATAATGATTTTTGTCAGCATACATAAGCTATAAAGTAATTTACTTAATAGGAGAGAAGCTCTCTCATACCTTTAATCACTTTTTCCGTATTCGGAAGAACCGCTTTTTCTAAAATACGGTTAAAGCCTACAGGAGTAAATTCGGAACCTACTCTGCGAACAGGCGCATCAAGTTGCTCAAACGCTTTTTCATTGATGAGAGCCACTAGTTCGCCACCAAAACCAGCAAAAACTTTATCTTCATGAACAACAAGACAGCGATGAGTTTTAGCCACGGATTTTAAGATTCCCTCTTCATCAAGTGGACTAATAGATCGAAGATCAACAACCTCTATTGATGATCCATCTTCTTTAGCAATAAGCTCAGCTGCCTCAAGGCAATGATGAACAGTATTGCCGTAAGTTAGAACTGTTAAATCAGTTCCCTCACGTCTTACACGACATTTACCAAACGGAACTTCAAAGTCTTCTGGGACAACGGACATGGCTTGTTTTGAATTATAAAGTGACTTAGGTTCAAGATAAACAGTCACCCCTTCACTTCTCATCGCCGTTCTTAAAAGACCGGCAGCATCGTCAGCAAAAGCAGGGGAAACAATACGAATTCCAGGAAGTGGAGCCAGTGAAGCTTCAATATTTTGTGAGTGGTAAAGTCCACCACCAATATAACCACCTGAAGCTAGGCGTACTGTAATATTAGGAGAGAAGGCACCGTTTGAGCGCCAGTAATCGTGAGACGTCTCAACCATTTGCTCCATCGCAGGCCAAAAGTAATCGGCGAATTCTGCACCTTCAACAACAACACGAATTTTTTTATTAAAACGAGTAAAGCCGTTCGCAGTCCCCATAATATAATCTTCAGCAATTGGGCCGTTAAAAACACGCTCAATACCAAACTCTTGTTGCATACCTTTAGAAACGTTAAAGATACCGCCCTTGTCTTTATTGGCCATATCTTGTCCCCAGATAAAAGTATCTGGATTGTGTCGAAACTCTGCTTTAAGCGTTCCGTTAATAGCATCAATAAACTTCGTAGCTTCACCTGTTTGAGTATGAGTTCCATCAGGATACTTTGATGCTTCATAGGCTGGAGGAATGACAAAATCAAAGATCGATTCAGCAGTTGGATGCGGAGCTTTCATGGCAGCAGCGTGTGCCTGCAGGATAGTCGCTTTAGCTTCTGCGTCCATTTCATCAAGTTCTTTCTTAGTCATCAACTTGTTTTGAACAAGAAGTTCTCTAAATTTCTTAACTGGATCTTGAGCTGCTGCCTGTGCGCGCTCTTTATCGTCACGGTAAAGCTCATGTTTATCTGAGTTTGAATGAGAGTGAATACGAACACAATCAGCGTGAACAATCACTGGTTCACTTTTTTCAATGGCATGTTTTCTAGCTTCTGCCATGGCGTTCATTGAATCAAAAATATCTTTACCATCGCAGTGAATGATTCTTAGATTTGCAAAACCCGAAAAGTTATCGGCAACTCGCTCGTTCGCTGTTTGATCACGCTTTGGAACTGAAATTCCATAACCATTATCTTGGAAAACAAAAATTACTGGAAGCTTCTCAGTTGAAGCCCCGTTAATGGCTTCGTAGCAATAACCTTCTGAAACTGAACTCTCCCCTTGAGAAGAAATTGCTACACCCGTGTGCTTATAGCGTTTCATGGCGCGTGCCACGCCGGCAGCGTGAAGAGTATGGTTACCAGTACAAGATGAGACGTTATGAATATTCCACTCAGGCTTAGCAAAGTGGTTACTCATATGGCGACCACCACTAGCAAGATCAGTAGCGCGTGAAATACCATTAAGAATAATTTCTTCAGCTGTTAAGCCGGCTGAAACCGCTGTTAACATATCTCTGTAGTATGGAAAAAGGTGATCTTCACCAAGTGTAAAAGCTTGTCCAATAGCTAATTGAATTCCGTCATGACCAGCGTATGGCGCGTGATATGACCAACCAAGCGCTTGCTTTAAATAATTTGGTGCGCGCTCATCAATCTGACGTCCAAGAGTTAAAAGCATGTACCACTGCTTGAGTGTCGCTTTGTCGGTATTTTTCAAAGTATATTTTTTGGCCACTTTCATGAGCATAAAATCCTCTTAAAGAGCTGGAATCGTTAGGTTTTTAATGGACCCCAAAAGTAAATCTTGTGGCACAAAAAGGCAAACTTATGGGTAGATGTTTTATTAGCTTAAGTCTTTAATATTACATAATGCTGCATTGAAATATATTCATAAGCTTTAAGAACTTTTATCGACATTCTCCGCCTTTTCATCTGTCGCTTTAAAAGTTTAAATAAGGACAATTTTTAATGACCACTAATGATGGAGTTTAAATGCCTGTAGCTAATTATGATCAGTACTTAAAAATGCTCGATTCTGCAAACAAGGGTGGCTATGCCTACCCAGCCATTAACGTCACTTCAACTTCAACAGCGAATGCTGCGATTAAGGCCTTTGCCGATATGAAATCTGACGGCATCATTCAAGTCTCAACTGGTGGTGGAAAATTTGCTTCTGGTGCTGCCTCTGACATGGCCTTAGGTGCTATCTCAATTGCTCAGCACGTCCATCTTGTAGCTGAAAAGTATGGCGTGTATATCGCTCTCCACACTGATCACTGCCAAGCTAATGTGGTTGAAACATTTATGCTTCCACTTATTAAAGAAACTGAAAAAAGAAGAAAAAATGGTCAGCCAAATCTTTTTAGCTCCCATATGTTTGATGGATCAGAACTGCCATTTGAAAAAAACCTGGCAATGTCTAAAGAGCTTCTTGATCGTTGTGCCCAAAGTGAAATTATTCTTGAAGTTGAAACTGGTGTTGTTGGCGGCGAAGAAGATGGTGTTAGTAATGAAAATACTCCTGCCGACAAACTCTACACAACAGCCGAAGAAATGGTAGCCGTTGCTCGTGAGCTTCGTCCTCTAGGGAAATTCATGTACGCAGCAACTTTTGGTAACGTTCACGGTGTTTATAAGCCTGGTAACGTTAAGCTTCGCCCAGAAATTTTAAAACTTGGTCAAGAAGCTGTTGAAAAAGAATTTGGAAAAGAAGCTCGCCACCTTCTGGTTTTCCACGGTGGATCAGGTTCTGAACTTTCTGAAATTCATGAAACTCTAAATTATGGCGTTATTAAAATGAATGTCGATACTGACACTCAGTATGCTTACTCAAGAGCCGTTGTCGATCATATGCTTAAAAACTATGACAAAATGCTAAAGATTGAAGGTGAAGTTGGTGACAAGAAAGCCTACGATCCAAGAGCGTGGATGAAGCTTGCTGAAGGCAGTATGGCCGCGCGAATTGCTCAGTCATGTAAAGATCTAAAATCAAATGGTAAATCACTTTTAGCTTAAGATTAAATTTGTGCCCTTCACGGGGCACATTTTTATTGAAATGAAATTAAGGACAAGCTGTCTCTACATAGTCTTTGTGCGCTAGCTCAAAGGGCAATTTAATAATCTCTTTACCCATATATCCAACTTTATACAAAAAATAAGTATTATTTGAAGAATCAGCAATTTGGTATGTGTAAGCACCCCAAGGCTGTTCAATGCACTTACCTTTCGAAAATTTGGCACCACCGGTGGCTCCTGACGAGCAACCGATGATGAAAAGTATTGAAGTAAATAAGACTATTTTCATGATTTAAAGTGTAAAGGCTAAAAGCTAGCTGTTCAACGTTTTCGTCACAACTTCAAAAGTATTTTTTGAAAGTCCTTCTTTCTTCGAGATTTTTTCCAATACTGGAGCCATTTGTTTTTGTAATTCTAGAGTCAGTTTTTTGTATGAACCAAACGCCGACATCAGTCTTGCAGCAACCTGCGGATTAATCCCATCAAGAGTTAAAACTTTATCACCAATAAATCGGTAAGCTTCGCCGTTTGCCGCATGAAAGTGCTTGAAGTTTCTAGTGAAGGCCAAAAGCAGTGAACGAACTAAGTTTGGAACTTTCTCGTCATAGACATCACTTTTTTCAAGCGACTTCACTAGCTCTAGGGCACCGTCTGCACCAGACATTGCTTGAACGCCAAGCCATTTTTGCATGACAAGAGTTTCTTTGCGCCATTTTTGATAAAAGTCTTTGATCGCTCCAGCTGCTTGATTTGGGCAATAATTCACCAGAAGTTTTAAGCCGCTGATTTCATCAGTCATATTTGTCGCAGATTTAAAGTGAGCTAAAACAGTCTGTTCTTGATTCCCAGTTGCCGCTAAAAAGCTCAGGGCCAAATTACGTAGAGTACGATCCCCGACTGTTTTAGGATCTAATTTATATTCCGCTGATTTAGGAGCGAGATTATTATAAAGATTTACAAAATCCTTTTCTAAGAACAAAGAAATTTCTTTTTTCAGTTGATCACGAGCTTTGACCACTAAACATGGATCAAGTGGCTTATAACGTTGGAATAAAATTTCCTCAGCAGGTAGAGATAGAGCAAGGGCTTTAAAAGCACTATCAATCGATTGATCCTTAACTAAAGTGGCAATCGCCTCTAAGTATTGACCAGAGATTTTAAAACTTGGATCTCCCACTAACTCATCAATCATTTTAGTCGCTAGGTTTTGAGCCGCTTCGTAGCGATTGAACTCATCACTATCAAAAGCTAAAAGATGGGCCAATTCCTCGAGAGAAGTCGATTTTTCTAAATTCACTGGTGCTGAGAAGTTACGATTTATTGATAAGGTTGGTTTATGTTTAAAGCCTGCAAAGACAAACTTCTCATTGGCATCTCTAACTTGGATAATGCCTTTAGCAATCAACGCTTGATCATGCCCAGAGTGAGTTAAATTCAATGGTAGCTCAGCCCCGCTTTTATCAATGAATCCAATCTTGATTGGAAAATGGAAAGGCTCTTTTTGATCCTGTCCTGGAGTGGCCGGACATGATTGATGAAGAGTTAAAGTAAACTCTCCTTTTGCCTCATCAAAAGATTGCTCTACTTTTAAGATTGGTGTTCCCGCTTGTGCGTACCAACGCTTAAACTGAGAAAAATCAAATTTATTTGCATCACTCATGGCGGCGACAAAGTCTTCAGTTGTTACAGCATCACCGTCATGACGTTCAAAATAAAGCTTCATCCCTTTTTGAAAGCCTTCTTCACCGAGGAAGGTATGAATCATGCGTATAACTTCGGCACCTTTTTCATAGATTGTAGCAGTATAGAAATTGTTAATTTCGATATAGGACTGAGGCTTAATCGGATGAGAAGTTGGGCCTGCATCTTCAGGAAATTGTGCCTGTCTAAGTCTGGCAACATCACTAATACGTTGAACCGCTTTTGAGTTTAAATCCCCAGAGAATTCTTGATCTCTAAAAACAGTTAACCCTTCCTTAAGTGTTAGTTGGAACCAATCGCGGCAAGTCACTCTATTTCCGGTCCAGTTATGGAAGTATTCATGACCAACAACACTTTCAATTCCAAGAAAGTTATCATCAGTGGCAGTTTCAGGTTTAGCTAGAACATAGGCACTGTTAAAAATATTTAAGCCTTTATTCTCCATAGCACCCATATTAAAGGAATCTACGGCAACAATCATATAAATATCGAGATCATACTCAAGGCCAAAGCGCTCTTCGTCCCACTTCATTGAGTTTTTTAGTGACTCCATAGCGTGATGACATTTTTCTTCGTTGCCTTTATCGCAATAAATTCTCAGATCAATTTTACGGTTTGATTTTGTGGTAAATGAATCTTGAATCATACCCAAGTCCCCTGCAACTAAAGCATAGAGATAACTTGGCTTAGGAAATGGATCTTCCCACTCACAAAAATGCATTCCATCAGCGAGCTCACCAGAGCCTACAAGATTTCCGTTTGATAAAAGAACAGGATAATCCTTTTTATTGGCAATGATCTTAGTTGTGTATTTTGCCAAGACGTCTGGACGATCTAGAAAATAAGTAATTCGTCTAAAACCCTCTGGTTCATTTTGAGTACAAAACATTGTGCCCGATTTATAAAGGCCATCGAGCGCTTTGTTTTCTTGAGGATTATTGAAGTTAACTATTTCAAGCGTAAAAGCTGCTGGCGCTTGAGGAATAGTTAGAAAATCATCATCCAGTTGATACTCATCGCTTGATAATTTACGTCCATCGATGGAGACAGATTCTAACGTGAGATTCTCTCCGTTTAAAATCAGTGTATTTTGCTGATCTTTATTTTGAATAAGTCTAGAAGTCGCCGTGACTTTGGTTTTAGTATCATTAAGCTCAAAAGTAAGATGAACATCGCTAATCGTGTAATTTGCGGGACTATAGTCTTTAAGGTTAATCATCTTTGGTTGCTCAGCTTTCATGAAACCTCCAGGAATCTGCGTACATAAGTCTAATATATTAGTATTGTTGCACATTTAAGCCCAAAAAGTCTGCGGCATGATGCATCTAATACTTTCGAAATTCTTGAAATCACGTAGAATAGTATAAAAGATAAAGAGGATTACGTTCTTTGGCCGACCACAATAAAAAACATTATTTTATTATCATCGATAAGGATGAGCTTAAAAGTGTTGCGCTAGATCACACTGAAGATAAAGGATTAGTTCAGTTGTGGAAGCAAGGTAAAAGCGAAGACACTGTCGAGGACTTTGAGGCCCATGCCTACGATGAAGAAAATAGCCGGCTTATACTCAAATCGACTGCTAAACTTTTATCATTATTAAAACTTTCTCCTCTACTGAATAAAGAAGTCTTTCTTAAAATGACAGTGGGGAAATATCATTATTTCACCTATAGTATTTTAGAGTATGACAAAGAGGAAAAGGTTTACGTCCTTCCACTCGTCAACGATATCTACCGCGGACAACAGCGAACGAATTACCGTCTGATGGCATCAAGCTATATTAAGATTCAATTTAAAATTGGTGAAATCGTTTACAAATGCCAAGACATCTCAGCAGGTGGAACTAGTTTTATCGTCCCAGCTGAAGAAGCCGCCATTTTTGAAAAAGATGATCTTCATGAAGGATGTGCCCTGCTCTTTTGCGGTAAGCGTTTTGAAATCAATAAAGCTAGGATTGCTGGACTTTGGGACGCCGAAGTCAAAGAACCTCATAAGAAGGTAGGAATCGCTTTCGTCGATCTGAAGCCTCAAATCGAAGAAGATCTCTATCGTCAGGTCAATTCTGAGGCCAGAGGCGAAGAAGTTCGTAAGAAATTAGCTGAAAGAAAGGCCAAACAAAGCTAATTTTATTAGATAATCTTTTCATGGATGGCGCAAATAGCTGAAATCCAATTGACTCGAGTACTTCACTCAGGTATGACACATAGAGACTTTTTTATACTTATACAAGTGATGGTGTCATGTCCTTTTCTGACAACAAGATAGTTGAAAAGACCAAATTTCTTAAGGCCCAAAACCTATTTCCTTTTTTTAGGTCAATCGAGTCTTCTGAAGGAACTGTCGTCAAAGTTGATGGCCAAGACCAAATTATGGTTGGTTCAAATAACTATCTTGGACTTACTCACCATCCTCACGTCGTCGAAAAAACAATTAAAGCGGTAGAGAAATACGGTACAGGTTGTACTGGCTCTCGTTTTCTTAATGGAAACCTAGCTATTCACGAAGCACTTGAAGAACGCCTTGCTAAATATTTAGGTCACGAAAAAACGCTTATCTTCTCAACTGGTATGCAAACTAATTTGGGCTCACTTTCAGCTCTTTGCGGACCACGCGACTGTATGCTTTTTGATAGTGAAAACCATGCTTCTATTATCGATTCAGGTCGTTTGGCCTTAGGTACAGTTTTTAAATATAAGCACAACGATATGGCTTCACTTGAAGACCAAATCGTAACGAATAAACATCGCTTTAATCGTATGATTATTGTCGCTGACGGCGTCTTTTCAATGACTGGAAAAATAATGAATCTTCCAGGAGTTATAGAGCTCGCTAAAAAGCATAATGTTCTTGTTTATGTTGACGACGCTCACGGTATTGGCGTGATGGGTGATAAAGGTCGCGGTACTATGAACCACTTTGGAATGACTAAAGATGTCGATTTCAATATGGGAACTTTCTCAAAAAGTTTTGCCACTATTGGTGGTGTTCTTTCTGGTAATGCTGAAGTGATCAACTATGTTAAGCACTCAGCTCGCTCGTTCATGTTTAGTGCGGCAATGCCTCCGTCGGCGGTAGCTACAGTTGATGGCTGTCTAGACGTTATTTTGTCTGATGAACCTCTACATGAAAGATTGTGGAGTAACGTTAAGATGATGCGTGAAGGTTTTGAGACTATTGGCTTTTATACCTACGGATCTCAAACACCAATTATTCCAATCTTTATTGGTGATGAAATTAAATCACTTCAAGTTACTCAATACCTAAAAGAAAATGGTATCTTTGCTACTCCAGTTCTTCCACCTGCGGTTCCTCAAGGTGAAGCCTTGATTCGTACTAGTTATATGGCAACACATAACAAAGAAGAACTCACGAAGGTATTAGAAGTATTAGCAAACGCCAAAAGAATTTTTGAAATACCAGGATCGAGACACTGAAATGACCATAGAAGTAGTTAAGGTAGACTCTCCCGCTAAGCTTCGTCGTTTCATCAATGTCCCTTGGAAAATTTATAAAAAAGACCCTATGTGGATTCCGCCTCTTCGTATGGCGGTTCACGATCTATTTAAACCTACCCACCCTTTTTATGAAACTGGCGAGATGCAATCTTGGCTAGCAGTCGAAAACGGTGAAGAGGTTGGCAGAATCAGTGCCGTTAATTGTCACGCCTACAATAAGTATCACGATGAAAAAACTGGATTCTTCGGCTTTTTTGAGGCCCAAAATAAAGAAATTTCTAAAATCCTTTTTGAGACGGCCGAATCTTGGTTAAAAGAAAAAGGCTTAAATACTGTTCAAGGTCCTTTCTCCCCTACAACAAATTACGAGTGCGGACTTTTGGTTGATGGCTTTGATGATCCGCCTCAAATCATGATGCAGTATAATCCAAAGGAATACGTCACCACGATCGAATCTCTTGGCTATAAAAAGGCAAAAGATCTTCTCGCTTATGTTATTCCAACGAAATTTGAGATGCCTGAAGTGATCAAAAAGATTGCTGCTAGAACAGAATCAAGATCCAAGATTACTTACCGCTCAATTTCTAAGAAAACGTGGGAAAGAGACGTCAATCAGATGCTTGATATTTACAACTCTGCATGGGAAAAGAATTGGGGCTTTATCCCGATGACTGAAGCTGAGTTTCGCCACACTGCTAAGGATTTAAAAAGTGTGGTTGATGAAAAGCTGATTATTTTTGCTGATGTTGATGGCGATCCTGCTGGCTTCATCGTCACTCTTCCCGATTTTAACCAAGTACTTAAGAAAATTAAAAATGGAAAACTTCTTCCTTTTGGAATTTTTAAGCTACTCATGAATATGAATAAAGTCAATCGTTGTCGAACGATTACTCTTGGTGTGAAGGCCAAATACAGAAATCTAGGCCTTGGTCCTCTTCTTTATCAAAAGTCACATCAGACATTACTTGATCAAGGTAAGTATCACGAGATCGAGATGAGCTGGGTGCTTGAAGATAATCTTGATATGAATAAGCCTATCATCAGAATGGGTGGCAAACCTTATAAGCGCTACCGCATTTTTGAAAAATCACTGTAAATGAAAATCTTAGTCACAGGCGCAACTGGATTTGTCGGCTCACATCTTTGTGAGCTACTCAACAATAGTGGTCACGAAGTTTTCGCTCTCGTTCGAAATCCGGCCAAGGCCGAAGAGTTCAAAATACCTGGTCAGCATATTAAAGGAGATCTCTCCTCTTTTGAGTGGATAACAGCTTTACCAGATAATCTCGATGCTGTTATTCACACCGCGGGAATTGTTCATAGTTTCAACGCAAGCGAGTTCTATGAGGTCAATGCCCATGCTACGAGAAAGTTAATCAATGCTCTTAAGAACTACTCAAAGCTATCTTTTACATTGATTTCGTCTCAGGCCGCTGGTGGACCAGCCAGTGTTGATCAGCCGGCGACGGAAGAGACGAATCTCGCCGTAAGTGAGTACGGTAAGTCTAAATTATTAGCAGAACAGATCTTAAATGAAGCTCCTGTTTCATGGATTAAGACGGCGATTAGACCTCCAATGGTCATAGGCCCAAGAGATCCAGCTGTTTTAGATATTTTTAAAATGGTAAAATCGAGAATCGTTATTTCTCCTGGATCAAATCCGAATAACAAACACTACTCTTTTGTCTGTGTTTTTGATTTAACTCAATTTATTAAACATGGACTTGAAACTGAAATCTCTGGAACATTTTATTGTGCTTATCCTAAGCCAATTTCTTTGGCCCAGCTGGTTTCGACCATCGGCGCTGAATTGCATCGATCCTTTATCAGCATCACCATTCCTAAACTAATTTTAAAACTTGCGGCAAAGTCTGTGCAACGCCTTGGTGAAATGAATTTAACACAAGCAAGACTTACGGCAGACAAACTTCATGAGTTATTACCAGCGGCATGGGTTTGTGATTCTAGTAAATCTGAGAGTGAAAATTTTAAGTATGAGTGGGACATTAAGCGCACAGTTGAAAGTACGCTTAAAGATTATCAAGATAGAAACTGGCTTTAGTAAGAAAAAGAAACGAGCGGACCAATCGCTGATCTGTAGTGAAGAATGCCGACTTGAACATTTTTTCTCTCAAAATATCTTTTGTAAAAATCATCATTTCCTGAATAATTTGCCGCTGCTCTTACCCCTTCACTGGCGAACGCTGATAAGAAAAAAGATCCGACGACATCTGAAACATAATGCTTACTATCCTGCACTCGTTGCATAGAAGCCACGACTGATAATCCAAGCGGAATAATGGACCAAGCTGGGCCATAAAACTGTAGGGTCTTAAAAAAGAGAACCTGGTAAGGAATCACGTGACCGGATGGAAAGGAAGAGTCTCCACGAAAGGATTTTTCCCAAAATGATAATTCACTGGTTGATGGTCTTTTATGAACATCAATAAAGCTCATTAGGCCTGATTCCCCTAAGGCCAAATAAGTTGCCGCAAAAAGCTCTTTGGCAAACTGGACGGTATGAGAATTCTTTTTATAGTCTCCAAAAAAATAAATCGCTGCTGGAAACAGAGGTTGGTTAAGAACTACTCCTAAGTCTCCAATCAGATCAATGGATTTATCGACTTTTTTTCCACGGTAATGATTGGCCAGTCGATCATCTTCATCAAAGGCAACGATAAGTGAAGGGATGGCCGCTGCGGCGTAGCCAAGATTATTGACTTCACCAAACTGTTTATAAGAACCATGAATTAAAAGAGAAAAAGAATCTGTTAGCGCCTGCCAATGCCTATTTGTTTCTTGGGCAAAAGAAAGGCTAGAAAAAGCAAAAAAAAGCAGAACAACTAAAACTTTAGACATGATCTTCTTTTGGTCCTGTTGTTGTTCTAAAGATATAGTCCCATAGAGGAGATGATACTCCGTAGCGCGCCTTTTCATGGGCAAAATGATGACGAATATGCCATTTCTTCAAGTAGCGACCAACTGTAGAAGTCATTTTAAAATGATGAGTAGCAAAGTGAATATAGTCGTAAATTAAGTAGCCAACAATGAACCAGGCCATAAAGGCGTTAAGACCTTGAGCAGCTACAAATAAGCCAAAGAATTTCCAAAGCAAAAACATAATTAATAATGCTGGAACTGGCGGCATCACTAATCGAGTTGGATCGTTTGGATCATCATGATGAAGACCATGGAAAAGAAATACGAAACGTTTGCCCCAGGCATAGCTTGGGTTCCAGTGAAACATATAACGATGCAAAGTATATTCAGTTAGTGTCCAAACAAATAAACCAAGGAATCCCCATAGTAAGAATTCAAGGACAGATAGACCATTTACTGTCAGTGATAAGTAGCTGGCGTAGATGGCAATCGGGGCCCAAAGAATTAATGGGATTATTGGATGAACGTGAGTCATCGCTTCTAACATTGGATTTTTAAAGATTCTAATTGAACCGGTATGCTTCACTGTTTATCCTTGTGCTTACGCGGCTCAACATACGCTTGAGATAGTTTTTCGTCAATGTAACTGACAACTATTATCTAAGATGTTTATTATATTTTATGCGAATCTTTATACTATTTCTCCTATCTTCAATAACTTGTCTAAAAGCCGATATTGATATCTCTGGCTTAGATCGCAACCAGCGCGATAAACTCTTTCGTGGCCAAATGGTCATGCTGGAAGAGAAAGTAGAAAACGCTCCATGGCCTAAGCTTAAATTTTATAAATTACTGGATGCAGACATTGAAGAATTCTCTGCTTACTTTTCTGATTTTGCCTCTCAAAAAGACTATATTCCAAACCTAGTTAAGTCTGAAATTATCACTGAGGAAGCGCCTTTAAAAATTGATGTTAAGTATGAACTAGATCTGCCCTGGCCCCTCTCAAATGCCAAATACGTGAACACTCATAAAATTGAAAAATTGCAGGACAATCATTACATAGTTTCATGGAAATCACTTGAATCTAGTGTTGCTGATGATGTGACTGGGTATTCGGAGTTTGTCAGATTTAATAATAAGACTCTTTGGTACTATGAGAACTTCACAAGGCCTAAATCAATCCTTGCAGGCCTTTTTGAGGGGAGTATGAAATTTGACACCGGCAAGTCACTAGAGGTCACAGCACAGTCATTTGAAAGCTTAAAACAAGACAATCCTGCAAAGCTTCAAGAATCAATCAACCTATGGCGTAAGAGAGTCTCGAACTCAACAAAATAAATGTAAGATTTTATTTTGCTTCGTATAAACTCGGTTTATTTATTTTAACGATAGGTCTTAGCAAGTTCTATAATTACGACAACTTAAGTTCGAACATGCCCGAGGCATGTGGTGTGGTTATAAATTGTAAGAAATTAAAAATAGGCACAATTACTGTTGGCCCTTAGAATAAATTTACAGAGACATTTGAACATAATTGATCGACGGTGCGAGAAGGATTTCAATATACGTCGGTTTTTATGCTCCCCTTAGATCGTATTTCTTTACAATTTCCTGACATAAACTTTGCAATCTAACTTCGTACTTTCTTTCAATCTCCATTCTTAATTGATCTTGTGCAAACCTCGTTTGAGCATCTAGATCGTTCCTCTTCTTATGAGTGGCAAAAGGTTTTAACTCCTCACCCATCCATTCTAAAACCTCTTTAGTGTCGCCGAGTTGATTAAGAATATAGCGTAGGCGCAAGCATCCTTCGGAGAGGTCGCATTGGCCTTGAGAGACAGCCAAAGCTACGATTCGAGCGCTCTCACTCCAATGCTCATGCCTATCTTTTAAAGATTGATTCTGTTGTTGATTAAAGTTTTTAAGACGTTGAAAGAGAAAAAAACAAAGGGCAGCAAGGATAATACAAAGTCCTAGAGCTGCCCATGTGATTGGTTGAATTGAATTTAAGTTTTCCATGCCCTAATTAAGCATGAACTCCTTTGTCTTTCATCTGAATTCTTGCCATGGCAATGGTTTCGTCTGAGACTTTTTTGAGTTTTCGCGTTAGGCCAACCCAGCTCATGGATTTAATCACCCATTTACCTGGATCGAAGTGGTACCAACGAACGCCATTTCTATAGTCTGCTTGAAAAGTATGGTGAAAATTATGGTACCCCTCACCAAACGTGAAGATTGCAGTAATCCAGCTATCACGCGCTGTATGTTCATCATTAAACGTTCTATCCCCTACCATATGGCAAAGTGAATTGATGAAGAAGGTTGTATGGTGAACAAGTACAATACGTCCTAGAGCACCAATACCAAGACCTCCTAGAGGTGATCCCATCCATGCACCAATGAGTGTCGGAACGATAATTCCCACAAAAATTGAAAGTGGTAAGTAATATCTGTGTTGCCACATTACAAGTTTGTTACGACGAAGATCAGCAGACATTGGAAATGTCTCAGGTTTAGTTGGGCGGACCATAATCCATCCCATATGTGCCCAAAAAAAGCCTTTCTTAATATTATAAGGATCTTCCTCTGTATCAACATGTGTATGATGAACACGGTGATCACTGCACCACTTAAGCGCAGAGTTTTCAAAACTAGCCGCCCCAAAAACAAGCGTGAAAAATTGAATAATTGGGTGTGCTTCAAAAGATCTATGAGCAAAAAGTCTGTGATAACCAACTGTAATCGACATGCCGGTCGCCCAATAAAAGAAAAAGGCAATCAACAATGTGTAAGGATTAAAACCTTCAATCATGACGTGGCCGATGATGGCCGCAACAGCTGCAACTGGCGTTAGCGTTAGAAATAGTGAATTGGTCCAATCAATTCGCTTAAGTACTTTACCCATAAATTCCCCCCTTAGAATCATCACTTTAAGGATATCTTCAGTGGCATAAATGGGTTGTAAAACAAGTGTAAAAGCCTAAAAACTTAATTTAGATTAGATCAAGAAAATATTAACAACGACCTACTATCAGCTACTTAAATGCTTTTTTATGTGTAAAACTAAATATATTTTCTAAAACATGATTAAGATCAATGAATTCTATCTTTGCCTAAGATATAACTAAGTAGGGTTAACTACGTAGCAAAAATGATTAAGGATAGATCATGCAAGCGAAAGCAAATCAAAAATTAGAATGTGAAACATGTGTCTCTCACTTAAAAGGAATTTTTTGTGAACTTGGTCACGATCAGTTAACGCCGATAACAAATCAGAAAGTCACCAACATCTATAAAAAAGGACAATCACTTTTTGTGGAAGGTAATCATCCGAATGGAATCTTTTGTATATCGAATGGAAATATAAAACTCACAGAAATAGGAAATGATGGCAAAGAAACGCTCATTCGTATCGTCACGAAAGGAGATATTCTTGGCCACAGAAGTCTATTTTCAGAACAAAATTACAATGCAACAGCGACGGCAATGGAAGATACCAGAGCGTGCTTCATTGATAAGTCGTTCATTATTGGACTTATTAAAGAAGAGCCATCAGTTGCATTAAAAGTCATTGAAAAGCTTAGCAAAGACATGGGCGCAGCAGAGCACCGCTTAAATTCTATGCATACAAGAAATGTTAGAGAGCGTTTAGCTGAACTGCTATTGCTCTTAAAAGAAAGTCATGGAGTTGATGAAGGTACGCGCACGAAAATCGATCTTCGCCTAACACGCGAAGAAATGTCGACAATGATCGGAACAGCGCCAGAGACATTGATTCGATTTATCAGTGAATTCAAAGAAGCCGGTTTAATTGAGCAAGAAGGTAAAACAATCTTCGTCAAAGACGAAAGAAAATTGTTTGAGTGGACGGGCTGCCAACTATAATTGAGTTCGAGTGTGAAGATGCAAACACAAAAGTTTAGTAATCCAACCAAATTACATCATATGGGCATGGTTCCCATTGTCGCCTATCTTATTATTAATGGTCAGCTTGAGATCGTTGATAGAAATGGCAATAAAAATAATATTAAGGCTGGAGAGATGATTGGACTTAAAGAAGTCTGGCACCATCAGCCATTAGATTTTGATATAGATACGACTCCTGGCACAACTCTTCTTCCTCTAGATAAGAGTATGTTAGCGCGCTTTAAAGAGGTGTTAGTAGAGATCTAAAGACAAATCATTTTTTGAATGTCATGATTAAAACATGACACAAGCATTAATATCTGGATTTACCTTTATCAAACACGGCCTCGATCTTGGCTACCCTATTCGTGAGAGTATAGAAAGCATTGAACCTCTTTGTGACGAGATCGTTGTTAATGTTGGTTTTGATGATCCAGAACTTAAAAAAGATGATGGAACTTGGGAATATCTCAATGATCATTTTGGTCATTCTAAATTTAAATTTATAAAATCTTGGTGGGACCCAAAGCTTAGAAAAGATGGTCTTATTCTTTCACAGCAAACCAATATCGCGCTCGAGCAGTGTCGTGGAAAATACTGTCAATATATCCAAGGTGATGAAGCTTTACACGAAGATGATTTATCCATCATTCACGATAACGTTATCGATTTAGAAAAGAATCCCCATCTCGATGGACTTGTTTTCGATTATATTCACTTTTACGGCAATGTTGATATTCAGCTCTACACCAGAAGAATCTATCGCCAAGAGATGAGACTAATAAGAAATAATAAAGAAATCGTCAGTTGGAAAGATGCCCAGGGCTTTCGCTATAAAAACGAATCAAAAATTCAGTGTAAAAAAATTCCGGCGCGTATTTTTCATTACGGTTGGGCCAGAAAAGAGCAGGTCATGGCTTCAAAAGTAAAAGCGATGGACAAGCTTTATCATGAGAATCCTGATCAACAAGATTTTACATACAAAAGAATGTGGGGTCTTAGAAAGTTTACTCAAACTCATCCAAGTGTCATGAAAGAATGGACAACAAAACATAAAAATGATCTCGATATCATGTCATTGCCATTAGAGTTTAAACTCAAAGATCTTAATCTCGTCATCTCTGATGCCTGGGAAAATGTAACAGGCCATCGTCTTGGTGAGTATAAAAACTTTAAACTTCGCAGTTGACCAATCAATATTCATAATTTAATGTCGAATCTCAAAGTCTAATAACTGACTGGAGGTAAACAATGCATACAACAAATACGAAGCTGATGATTATCAGATGTGTTGCTATGACTGTTGACTTCGGTCTTTCTCAATCTTAGCAACTTACAATCCTAAAACTTAATTTGAATTGATTGGTTAATTCGTACCAAGGCGCCAGTGCGTTTAATCAATCTTTAATCCTTTTCATCAAAACGATGAAAAGAATAATAACTATTATGGAGTTTATATGAATCATATCAATGATTTAGAACATTTATCATATGAAGCAAAAGAATTTTCAAAGAATATTTTTCAAGCTTCATACAATTTTTTGTCTATCGTAAAGATTTCGCTAAAAAGCATCTTCAACGCTAGTCAAAACATCTTAAGATTGGTTTTTGTAAAACCAGTGCTTAGAAGAATGATTAAGCCCGGAGTTTTCGAGGAAGTGAATCATCATCCACCTCCCAATCCTCCGATACCAAAATTCTTCTAATAAATTAACTAGCAGATCAACTTTTTTTAGCTGGTCTGCTAGTTCTAAAGCTCTTTTTCTTTTTTGATTTATTTGGAGCAGGTCTTCTGCTCATAGGTTTTCCTGGACGATTTGCTTGCACAGGTACAACTCTTGCGGGTACGCCAAATAGAGGATGATCATTATCACGAGGAATTGTCGTTTTGATTTGTTTTTCAATATCTTTTAAAAGCCCATGCTCTGTTTCATCACAAAACGACAATGCAATACCATTTTTGCCAGCTCTAGCGGTACGACCAATTCGGTGAACATAGCTTTTTGGATCATCTGGTAAATTATAATTGATAACGTGAGTAACATCATTAACATCGATACCACGAGCTGCAATATCAGTTGCAACGAGAACTTTGATATTGCCAGATTTAAAATCAGCTAAGGCTTTCTCTCTTGCACCTTGAGATTTATTGCCATGAATAGCAGCACATTGAATGCCACTTTTTTCTAAAATCTTTACAACTTTATTCGCGCCGTGCTTTGTTTTGGTGAAAACGAGCGCAGACTTTACTTCCTTTGTTTTTACAATATGTTCAAGTAGAAGTGGCTTATTCGTCTTATCAACAAATAAAAGGCTCTGTTCAATTCGCTCAACTGTTGTTGATTCTGGTGTGACTTCTACTCTAACAGGGTCTTTAAGTAATTTACTGGCAAGGCTTGAAATATCATTTGGCATCGTGGCCGAGAACAATAATGTTTGTCTCATCTTAGGAAGTTTTTCAATAATACGATTTACGTCGTGAAAAAAGCCCATATCAAGCATACGATCGGCTTCATCTAAGACAAAGACTTCTAGCTGTTCAAAAAGTACATGCCCGTCATCCATGAGGTCTAAAAGTCTACCTGGTGTTGCTATCAGGATATCAACACCTTTACCCATATTAACAATTTGTTGACGATGCCCTACTCCACCAAAGATGACGGCAGTAAAAATTTTTAAACCTTGGCTGTAAGTCTTAATATTGTCTTCAATCTGTGACGCTAATTCTCTTGTTGGCGTTAAAATCAAAACACGCACTCTGGCTGGCTTGATTTTAACTTTATGATTAGCAATACGATTGATAATTGGTAGAGAGAAAGCAGCAGTTTTACCTGTACCAGTTTGTGCGATACCGAGGATATCCTTCCCGTTTAATAAATGAGGAATACATTGTTCTTGAATCGGAGTTGGGTTTTTATAGCCCTTATTCTCAAGAGCTTTTAAAATGGTCGGATAAAGATTTAAAAATTTAAAATCAATCATACTAATACTACTTTTGTTTTCATTAACTGCTTAATCCGAACACTAGCAGTTAAATAAGCAATATTGGTATGTTCAGATCAGTAGGTTATCTATCCGCCACCTAGCGTCTAAAGTCAAGAATCCCCCTCATTTGAGGGGGATAAGGGCCTAAAAGCAATCTTCGATGATTCTATCAGGCATGGGGGTCGATAGAGAATGTTGAAACAAGAAACCACGAATATCAGCTTCAACTGTTTCTGTAAGAGTTACTTTACAAACGTTATGATGAACGAAAACTGATCTGATCACTTTAATCGTAAACTGCGTATCTAAAACTTCAGGATTATCCTGTAAAACATCATCAACTCTAAAAGCATCATAAGTGAAAAGACAAGGCCCATCTTCTCCTTCATTTCTATGATTAAGAAGCGTATCTCCAGCAAGTTCTGGCACTATGACCGTTACAAGAGGGGCGCTATAGCCAAGGCTTGTAAACTTTAAGCGTGTTGTATTTAAATCAACTGGAAACGTCACCACTTTTTCTGAAATAATGGTCTGACTAGATTGTGCAAAAGCTGCAAATGAACTGACTAAGAATAACAAGCTAAATAATAATTTCATTTTTTTCTCCTTCGTGCTTGGTTGAGGAGAACATGGCCTACATACAACCATAGAAAAAGACCTGTTGAAACCATTATCAATATAGGCTATAACCTATATATGAATATGAACGACTTAATGTATTTTCAGCAAGTTAATACCTACCGCTCCTTTACGTTAACGGCAAAGATGCTAGGTGTAACCCAACCTACCGTGTCTGAAGCGATCTCAAGATTGGAGAAAAGTTTGAATACGAAGCTTTTCTATAGAACAAAACAAGGGATAACCCTGACTCCGCAAGGAAAACTGATTCTAGAAAAAACAAGCTTAATTCTAAACACAAAAAATGAAATAGAATCGCTGGCAAATATCAATACACAAATACAACTTAATATAAAAATCGGATGTCACCCTGTTATAGGGAGATACTTTCTTTCAAAATTTCTAAAACAAAGTACCAAAAAATATCCACAAATAAATTTTAAGCTTCACCATGATAACTCAAGATCTGTACAGCAAATGATTCAAAATGGTGAGATTGATATTGGAGTAGTTGTTAACCCGATAAGAAATCCAGATCTATTTATCAATAGGATCACATTCGATAAAGTTATGATTTGGAAATCTACCTCAAATCAAACTCCTAACAATCAACTTATTGCTGACTTTACCCTTCCCCAGACACATGAGATTTTAAGGCAATGGAAATCGGCACCTACTCAACATATCCATACCAATGACTTCAATCTCATTGGGGATTTAGTTGAATCAAATATGGCCTATGGGATCCTTCCAGAACGTTTTGTTCAAATGGAAAAATTGAAAGTTGAGAATGAGCAAAAGAGTCTATTCGTTAAAGATGAGTTTTGTGTTGTTTATAGACCAGAATTTTTGAAAAACAGCTATAGCAAGGAATGTGTTCAATTTATAATTAACTCTTTTAGCTAGCTTTTGAGTCTACAATAGATGGTTTTTTATAGAAAGTTACATTACCTATGACTCTAGTTGAAACGCTATCTCTTAAGCCAAGCATCGTCTCTCCTACTCCCATTAAAATAGCCCCATTGGAATCTAGCTGAGAAAACAACGAGTCCAGAACAATTTTTTTTGTTTCAACTTTATGATAAATCAAAACATTGCGACAAAGGATAATATGAAAGGGTCCATAAACAGCAGAATTGATTAGATTATTATAACCGTAGTTAATTTTTGAACTAATCTCTGGGTTAATCTTCCAACCACCTTCAACTTGAGTAAAATAATTAGCCTTTCTTTCAGGTGATAAACCTCTAGAGATTTCAAAATCAGAATAGATCCCAGCTTGTGCTTTTGCTAATGCCTTTTCTGAAATATCTGTAGCGACAATCGTAAAAGGAGGAATCGGCATTTTTTTTGATAGCTCATCTAAAGCAATTGCAGTACTTATCGCCTCTTGGCCAGTACTTGAGGCTGCAGACCAAATTTTAAGCTTGCTAGGGTTTTCTAATAAAACCTCTGTTAGTACAAAGTTTTGAAGAGCGTTAAAGAATGTTGGATCTCTAAAAAATAATGTCTCATTATTTGTTGCATGATCTAAAAACTTTCTTTTTAGAAGTAGTGGTAATGAAGGACTTTTAAAGGTCTTCTCAAGCTCTTCTATCGTTTCAAACCCTTCTGTTTTCATTATTTCTTCAAGTCGCGTTTTTAACTGATAGAGATTAATATCCTGATAGATTATCCCAGTTTCTTTTTCAATGATTTGAGCGAAAAAACTTAAGGTCTCAGGCGACATCATTAATTCCTTTTCTATTTAAAAGGTCAATCACCTTTCTCGCAATAGCTTTAGGATTATCAATAAAGTCATAATCACCTGTTTTATAGACAGCTCCAGGCATACCAAAAACCGCACAGGAAGCTTCGTCTTGAATTAAGACTGTACCATTATTTTGTTTTACTGCATGAGCACCATCACATCCATCACGCCCCATACCTGTAAAGACAATAGAGAGAACATTTTTCTTAAAGATTTCAGCTGCAGTTTCAAATAAATAATCCGCACAAGGCCTCACAAAATTACGATGAGGACCTTGGTTTAAAAGTATTGAACAATCATATTTGTTACCGGTGAGAGACAAATGAAAATCTCCAGGGACAACATAGATATGGTTAGGTTCAAGCTTTTCACCATGAGCTGCTTCTGTCGAAACCTTATTAGAAACACGCCCGAGTCTTTCAGCAAGAGATGCAGTAAACAAAGGAGGCATATGCTGAGCAATAACGATTGGATATGGTATATCCATTGTTAGTTCAGAAAAAAACTCTAAAAGAGCACCAGGACCACCTGTAGAGGAAGCAATGACTAAAATTTCAGGATGAACATTTTGCCATTCAATTGCTTTCAAACTGGGTATAGGCTTTTGTTCTATTACTACAGATTTAGACTTTGAAACGATTTTAAACAAAGACTCAATTTTTGGCTGAATGATCTCTCTTAAAACTATTGAAGGATCATTAAAAATACTATTGAGTGATGGCTTGGCCACAAAATCAATTGCTCCAAGCGACATAGCATCTAAAGTTTTGTCAGCACCATCCATACTATGAGAAGAAAACATAATAACTTTTGTTTTATATTTTTTATCACAAATATGCTTCAAAGTCGTAATGCCATCCATGACTGGCATTTCAAGATCAAGGATACAAACATCAGGGGAAAGTTCTTCAATTTTTTCAAGAGCTATAACGCCGTTTTTCGCCGTACCGACAACTTCAAAATCTTCACTCAATCCGAGCGCTTTTTGCAGTTGGATTCTAAAAAGGACAGAATCATCGACAATCAAAATTTTAATTTTCTTTGAATGGCTCAATTCTGTCCCCTTTTATCTTTAAACTAGCTTACAAGTTGCTTAAGTTTTTCAGCTAAATTCGCTAACGACTCAACTGATTTTAATGTCTCACCACAAGTTGTTGCACTTAATTCGGCACCATGAGCAACTTCTTTAATGGTATTTGAAATACTCTCAACACCTTTTTTCGAATCGCCAATAACACGTGATACTTCATTTGTAGTAGCCGTTTGTTCTTCAACTGCAGAAGCAATAGCACCAGAAATTGAGTTAAGTTTTTCCATCGCTTTAGAGATTCCACCGATCGCTTCAACAGCGACTGAAGTATCTTTTTGAATCGCGCCAATTCTATTTGTAATATCTTCTGTTGCTTTCGCCGTTTGTTTGGCAAGTTCTTTAACTTCGTTAGCAACAACTGCAAATCCTTTACCAGCATCCCCTGCTCTTGCCGCTTCAATCGTAGCATTTAAAGCAAGAAGATTTGTTTGTTGAGCAATAGAGCTAATCACCTTGATGACATTACCAATTTCTTGTGAACTAATGCCAAGTTGCTGAATCGTTTTATTTGTCTCAACGGCGTTTTGCAGTGTCGTTCTCGACATTTCGGCAGAGTCTGAAGAAGACCTTGAGATCTCTCTAATAGAAGCGACCATCTCTTCAGTAGATGCTGCTACGGTTTGAACACCTAAGAAAACTTGTTCAGAAGATGCAGACGCTATCTCAGACTCGCTTGAAGTTTTCTTCGCATTCTCATTCATTTGATTAGCATAATTTTGAAGTTGTTCCGCACTTGCCGAAAGTTCACCAGCAGTCAGAGTTACCTCTTCAATCATATTCTTAAGTTGAGTAATATCTGTTGCAAATTTTACAACTTTGAATGGTTTACCAGCTAAGTTTAGAATTGGGTTATACGATGCTTGAATCCAAATAATTTTCCCACTTTTACTTATTCTCTTATACTCTTTAGATTCAAATTCACCTTTATTAAGCTTTGCCCAAAAGTCCTTATATTCTTGAGAGTCTGCAAATTTTGACTCACAGAAAATTCGGTGATGCTTACCTTGAATCTCACCAAGTCCATAGCCAAGAGTGGTGCATAAATTGTCATTGGCAGTAATAATTGTACCATCCATATTAAATTCAATGATGGCCTGTGATTTTGAAACCGCATCAAGAGTGGCTTCAAAAATAAGAGTTTTTAATTTTTGCTCTGTAATGTCAGTGGCAAACTTTACAACTTTATAAGGCTTTCCATTTTCATCAAATATTGGATTATAAGAAGCTTGAATCCAAATTTGCTTTCCTTGTTTTGTGTAGCGCATGTATTCTTGTTGCTCAAATTCTCCACGAGCAAGCTTTTCCCAAAAACGTGCATATTCTAGGCTGTTTGTGTAGGCTGGATCACAAAAAATTCTGTGATGCTTACCTTTTATTTCATCTAAAGTGTACCCTAAAGCAGAGCAGAAATTATTATTTGCAATAATAATTGTTCCATCAAGATTGAATTCAATCACTGCTTGTACTTTATCAATTGCATTATAAACCGCTTCTAAATTTGAGACATAAAACTGGTCATCTGTGTTCTTGGCTGCATTAGTCATCTTCTTCTCCATAAGTTAATTAGGCACACTTTCTTTCTAATTCATTTAAAATTGTATCTAGACATAAAATGGAAAGAATTCCATTATCTGTTTTATAAACACCCTTCATGAAAATTGAAATTGAGGTTGGAATTGTTATTGGAACTTTTTCAAATCTTTGGTTTTCTACTTCGATCACATCGCCAATAGTATCTACTAGTAGCGAGATCAGAATATCTTCTGATTTACAAACGATTGTCATTTGTTCTTGTGACTTTTCACTAGTGATATCAAACAATTCATTTAGATCAATAGCTGTAGCTATCTGTCCTCTTAGATTTATCAGACCTCTGACGACAGCAGGGGCTGACTTCATCTGAGTCATCGCCAATGGTTTTGTGACTTCTTGTACTTTCATCACATCAATTCCGTAGAGCTGACCATCGACTACGAATGTTGAAAACTGTCTTGGTTCAACGCTGGCATTTTTTATTTGTTCACTGGTTTTCATGCTGCCTTACCTTGGTAGTTTAGTGAGAGCTCTTGTGCAAATGATATCAATTCCTGTAATTGACCCTTCTCAAAAAATGAATCAAATCCAGCGTCTATTGCCTTTTCAAGTACAGATTCTTTGCTGGTAGCAGATAGTGCCACCATTGGAATTTCTTTTAGTCTTTGAACACTTCTAACTTTCTTTGCAAAGTCATAACCGTTCATTTTGGGAAGTTCCAAATCTGAAATTATCAAATGAAAGTCGGCTCGGTTCTCAAGAATCTTTCTAAGTCCATCAACGCCATCAACCGCAGTAATAACGTTGTATCCGTTAGCGACAAGGTCCTTTGCAATTTTATTTCGTATAACTTCAGAGTCTTCAATTAAGAGAACTTTATGAACAGTGTTGTAATGTGGCTGCTCTGATTTGTGTGGCATTAAGGCACGACAGACCTTTAAAACGTCGACCAGAACAACGATTTCGTTTTCTGTAATAATATTACCTATAATTGCTTCATGACTGGTTGAAGATGTTTCAATTGCATCACTTGTAGATAAAACATCGAAGATACGATCAACTTCTATACCAATGAGATTACCATTCTGATTGATAACAATCACATGGATCAATTCATCTTGAACTTCTTTAGATTCGTAACCTAAGACTTCATTAAGGTTCACGAGCTTTAAGACTCCGCCTCTATATCTTACTACTCGTTGATGTCCAGAAAGCTCTATCGAAGAAACACTCACTTCTTCTAAACGGTTTACAAAAGAAAGAGGTATAGCGTGCTTTGTTTTAGAACCAAGCCCAATAAGAACGTAGTCATTCTTTTCACTACTACTTACGATACTTTGACTTACAGAAGATTTCTTTTCTTCTGTTTTAACAATCTGACCAAAGTTTCTTTGAGCAATACCTAGGATATCGAGAATAAGGGCAATACTTCCATCACCTAAGACTGTTGCACCAGAATAAATAGAGATATTTTTCAAGAATTTTGCAAGTGGTTTAACAACAATGTCCGCCGTATCAAGAATTTCATCAACGAGAAGTCCGAATTGGTGACCATCTGAATTAAGGACTACAATATTAGTGCTTTCCTCAAAGATTTCTTGTGTTTCTTCCATCTCTTTATCGAGAACTTTTTTAAAATCTAGCAGTGGTAGTATATTTCCTCTTAAACGATAAACAGGTTTACCCTGCACAAATTCAATAGTATTTTTTTCTGCACGAACAAGCTCCACTAGCTTCATCTGTGGAATAGCAAAGCGGTCTGTACCAGATCTCACAACCATTGCAGGCACGATGGCCAACGTCAGTGGAATCTTTAATGTAATCTTCGTTCCCTCACCTTCACGGCTTGAGATATCAACAAGACCACCAATTTTTTCAATATTACTTTTAACGACATCCATTCCGACACCACGGCCCGATACATTGGTCACTTTTTCAGCTGTTGAAAATCCTGGTGCGAAAATAAGTGCCTGAATGTCACGTTCACTCATGCGTTCAGCTTTTGCTTCGTCAATAACTCCACGTTCAATCGCTTTTGCGATCAGCTTATCACTACAAAGACCTTTACCATCATCTGAAACTTCAACAATAACTTGTCCACCTTCATGAAAAGCTTTAATCGTTATTGTTCCAGTTTCAGACTTACCACTTGATAGACGTTGATCAATTGGCTCAATACCGTGATCACATGCATTTCGAACAACATGTGTAAGAGGATCTTTAACCGCTTCAATAAGCGATTTATCTAGTTCAGTTTCAACACCAACAAGCTCCAAATTAATCTTCTTACCAAGAGAATTAGAAAGATCTCTCACAACTCTTTGAAACTTACTTAGAATATTGCCTATAGGCTGCATCCTAGTTTTCATCGTTTCGTCTTGCAGCTCTGAAGTTACAGCATCAAGTTTTTGACTTAAACTTAAGAAACTAAGGTCGTCTGTTTTACTTGAATACTGGAGAACTTGATTTCGAACTAAAACCATTTCGCCCATCAATGTCATTAAACGATCAAGTAGTGACACTTGAACTCTAATAGATGAATCGACTTTCTCTGGTTCATTTCCTGATTTTGCTTTTGCTGTAACTTTTGTCACTTCAGCTTTTTTAGGAATGTCTTTGAGCACGACTTCATTTTGTACTTGATCAACTGGTTCTACCAACGCCATTGCATTCTCACTTTTTGATTCAGTCTTTGGAAGATAAGGTTTGATAAGATTACACATTGTAGATAGTTCAAGCGCATTTGTTGGGTTTTCAACATCACCCATACAATGTCTCAACATATCAACACAAAGGACCAAAGTGTTAGCTAGTCCAGATTCAATTGGCAACGCTTCCCTTCGTGGGCCTGCTAGACTCTCTTCCATCGCTGTAGCGAGGTTGGCTATATCCGCAAGACCAAAAAGCTGAACAGCACCACGTATAGTGTGAACGGCACGATAGAGATCTTCGTTAATACTTACATCACACGGATTATCTTCGAACTTTGTCAAATAGATTGATAACTGCTCTAGGTTTTCTTCTACTTCCTCAAACAACTCTGCAGGCAACTCTTCGTTTGCCTGAGTCTCTTCAGCGGTTTTTTTTTGCTCAATAACAAGTACACCTTCAGCAACAGGCGCTGATGATGCGTTTGCGCCTAGAGAGTAATCAAACTCATAAGCATCACCATTCATGAGTAAGCGAGTTGCGTCGTTACCTTGCAAAAACCAACCAATCAAATGTTTTGGAATGGTAAGAGCTTCTTTAGATTGCATTAAAGTGGTTTCAAGCTCATGGATATGACCTTGAAGCTCTTCCCACTCCATCATCCCAGCCGCACCCTTGATATTGTGATATGAGCGAAAGATATCATCATACAGATCTTTCGAACTAGTATTATCGGGTAATTGATCAAACTGAAGTAAGCACTGTTCTGCTTTATCGAGCATTTCAAGAATTTCAACTTTAAATTCTTCAAACTCTTCATTCATTTCCATCATAATTAAAACTCTTTTGTTGAGATACGTGCACATACGATTCGGTGATTGCGAACATTTCTTTACAATTCAACTTAATAAAATTTAATTTATTCACGATAATCCACAAGAGGAAAAATGCGCCAGAACGCTACAAAACATGAAATTTGTCATCTTTTGTGTATAAATAGATGAAATTGACAATGCTAAGAGGTTGAATTGCTTGTGAAGTTAAACATACAATTACTAACTAATTTTAGTCGCTTAATAAAAATTATTTTTTCGTATTGTAAATTATTTTTTGTCATAGAAAATGACCATAGCCTTTTAGGCTGAACACTTGAAAAGGAGTGACAATGTTTCCAAGTACCACACGAGTCCTAGTCATCGACGACATGATGACCATGAGAAAAGTTGTTATTAAAGTCTGTAAAGAGCTAGGCTTTACCGTTATCAAAGATGCTGCTGATGGTGAGTTAGCATGGACAATTCTTAATGAATCAAATCCACCTATTCAATTAATTATATCTGATTGGAATATGCCTAACTGCACAGGACTTGAACTTTTAAAACGAGTTAGAGAAGATGAGAAGCTAAAGAAAACTCCTTTTTTACTTGTTACTGCGGAAGCTGAACAAGATCAGATCATTGAGGCAGTTAAGTCTGGAGTTGATCAGTATGTGATTAAACCATTTAGTGCGGCTACATTAAAAACAAAACTTGAAATCGTATTTAAAAAATATAATAAGGCTTAGGAAAATATGGAAACCGAAATCGTAAAACCTTTTATAGATGCAACAATAAACACTCTTAAGATTCAAGCCGAAGTCGAAGCTAAGCATGGTAAAGTCTTTTTAAAGACACAAGCCAATGCGATCAATGGTGACGTGTCAGGAGTCATTGGTGTCATTAGCGATCAATTCAATGGATCAGTCATTATCTCTTTTCCTGAAGCAACATTCTTAAAAGTTATGGGCAACATGCTTGGAGAAGAAATAACTGAACTTAACAAAGAAATTCTTGACGGTGCTGGAGAGCTGACCAATATTATTTTTGGACAAGCTAAAGCAGTATTGAATGAGAACAATTACGGTGTACAAATGGCTTTACCGAGTGTTATTAGTGGTAAGAATCACACTCTTAATCATAACTCAAAAGATACTGTCATCGTGGTTCCATTTGAGAGCAATGCAGGCAGTTTCTTTATTGAAATTTGTATTAAAAAATAAAACATGAATATTGCCAGAGATCTTTATTATTTCCTCATACAATTGAGCTGGAAAAAATTCTTTGGCCTTATTTTTTTTCTTTTTCTATTTATAAATATCGTCTTCGCCAGTCTCTTTTACTTGTCACCAAAAGCGTTAAGCCTTGCAAGCCCTAGTTGGTGGGACTGCTTCTTTTTTAGTGTTCAAACCTTTTCAACTATAGGCTATGGAGTGATATCTCCACAGAGCTTTCTGGCTAATATTTTCGTTACCGTGGAAGCAGCATTAGGACTAATCAGCACCGCAATTATAACCGGAATCGTTTTCTCTAAGTTTTCAAAGCCAAAATCTAGAATACTTTTTTCAAAGCAAGTACTTATTCAAACAATAAACAAAAAGAGAGTTTTAAGCTTCAGAGTTGGAAATCATCGTGCTAATGACCTCATCGATGTTGAGATGATTTTAACCGCATTAATTCAAGAGATAACTCCTGAAGGTATACAAATAGCAAGGATGAATGAATTAAAACTACTTAGAAATCGCTCTCCATTTTTTTCATTGTCGTGGATGATTTTTCATACACTTGATGAGCACTCTCCGCTCACAAAATTAATTCAAAATAATGAAGTCGATGAGTCATTAATCTCAATATCAGCATTACTCATTGGCCATGACGGTACTTATTCTCAAACGATTTATGCCAAGAATATGTATGATAAAAAAGACTTTGTTTTTGATCGTTATTTTGAAGATGTCATTAGCTTAGACAGGAATAATAAGAACACTGTCGATTATACAAAGTTTAATCATCTTAAACCTCTCAATTGATTAGTTTTATCTGATACTAATTTTAACCATAAAACTTTTTATTCAGTTAAACTATTTGAATGCAAGTAAGTTCGAGCATTCAAAAGATTGATATTTTAACGGGAATTAGATTCCTAGCAGCGATTCATGTGGTGCTATTTCATAATTTTTCTTTTTTTGGTCTTGAATCTACTCCTGATTGGATAACAAATTTCATCTATAAAGGCGAAGCTGCTGTTTCTTTTTTCTTTATCCTATCAGGCTATATTTTGACTCATGCCTACCGACAAAGACTTGATAATTCGAAACAAAAGAAAAAGTATTTTTTATCCAGACTCGCCAAACTCTACCCTTTATACTTCATTGCATTCTTAATTGATCTGCCAAGAGGTCTAAATTATTTCTTTTCTGAATACTCGACAAAAGAGGCAATAACTAAAACAGCAATAAGTAGCATCGCCCACCTTTCAATGCTTCAATCATGGGTTCCTCGCGTAACTGCTTCTTGGAACCCACCAGCATGGTCGTTATCATGTGAAATATTCTTTTATATAATCTTTATTTTTGTAATGAAACCCCTTCTTACTGCTTCAAAAAAAAGATATTTGCTCACTCTCTTTTACCTTTTTCCCATACTGATCTATTTCATTTTGAAAAATACAACATTAGTTAGCATCGACTCATCACTCTTTCGTACATTTTGGAGAAGCTTTCCATTACTTAAAATCAATGAGTTTTTTATTGGTATTTTGCTTTATTCATTTTGTCTTGAAAGAAATAGGATCCTACTGTTTATTGAAAAATATAATGGACTTATATTTTGGGGTGCAGTCCTCCTATCGATCCTTTTGACAACATTAGCTAGAGACTATATCCCAAGGGATATATTCAGTAGCGTCCTATATGTTCCAATTTTTGGTCTAATCATCATTAGTTCTCAAAATAAATCATTCATTGGTAAAAATGTCTTCGAATCTAAATTGATGGTACACTTAGGGCTCATTAGCTACGCTCTTTACATTCTTCATCAACCGCTTGCTAACTTATTTCACCTTTATGCCAGAAAACTCAATATTCAAGGGCATTTCGTACGTTTTTTCCATCATCTTGTTAGCACATATATTCTATCGATATGTAGAAAAGCCCTGCCACAAGAGACTAAGCAATTTAATCAGATAATCAAACTCACCGTATGACGACGAAATATATGTATATTTGTGAACTTATCCTCTAAAATAGAAGCATAACTTAGTCGGGTTGAATTATTTTGCAGGTTAAATCAAAGCATTTAAATATTGCTTTAATCATTTTCTTTTTTAAGTTCTTAATCGCTGGATTATTCTCTTCGGAATATATTGAAAATCTCTTTTTCCCGTTTATACAAAACTTTCAAGCGCACGGCCTAAATGCATGGTCGCTAAAAGATCTTATATTTCCATACCCTCCATTAATGGCAATACTCATTTACATCCCTTTCATCTTAAGCGGTTTTGTAGAAATAATTTTTTTTAAAAATTTACTACTTCATCTACCTCTGCTGCTAGCTGATGTTGGGATTTATCTAATTCTGACAAAAATGCACACGAACAAGCAAAAAGAAATTCTTTTTTACTATGTTTTATCACCCATTGTTTTTTACTCTACATATATTCACACTCAACTAGACTTGATACCGACATTTTTAGTTTTTGTATCAACGTATTTTTTAGTTAAAAATAAATCTACCCTGAGTTATCTTCTGCTAGGTCTTGCTGTCGTTACAAAGATACATACGATTGTTGCATTGCCATTTTTTATTATCTATTCATTTAAAAAAAGATCTATAAGTTATAGAGATCTTTCATTTTTTATTCCTTTAGCAATAACAGCCTTGCCATTTTATCTTAACGGTCAATTAGGATCACTTTTTCGAGCCAATGAAATCTCACTTCTTTTCGAATCGTATATAAAGCTACTTGACTTAAAACTGTATATTTTCCCAATAGTGTACTTAAGTCTTGTTGCAGCTGCGACAAGTATCAAAAGGTATAACACTGAAATACTTTTAGGGATTTTGACTATAGTCTTTATGACATTTGTAATTGCAATTTATCCGAATCCAGGCTGGTTTACTTGGTCCATACCTTTTTTAGTGTATAGTTTTATTAAAAATAATAAAAATCAAAACCGTAATATTATAAGTTATCTAACTATTTCTTGCTCATATCTAATCTTCTTTTTATTATTCTACACTCACCCACTCGCACCTACATCTAACTTCATTTTTCTTAACGAGAAGATTAATCTCGTCATCAATCAAGAAATATTCAAAAATATAAGCCTTACACTTTTATTTAGTATGTCTATATATGGTATCTACTGCGTTTTCCAGTCTGCCATAAGTAACTCAATACTCTATAAAAGAAATTTTAGTGCTTTCGTTATCGGTATTGCAGGTGACAGCGGTTCGGGTAAAACAACTCTACTTGAATCATTAAGCTTGCTTTTAGGTAATAATTTAGTCACGCAACTCGAAGGAGATGCTGAGCACAAATGGGCCAGAGGTGATCGTAAGTGGAAAAACTTTACTCACCTCAACCCTAATGCCAATAATCTGCACCAGCAGATGAGCCATATCATTCGCTTAAAACAAGGTTTAAGCACAAAAAGAAGAGACTATAATCACCAGACAGGAGTCTTTGAGCTACAAAAAGATATAGAGCCTAATGACTTTATCGTTATTGCTGGACTACACCCTTATTTTCTAAAAGGTGCACGTAAACATTTTGATTTTAAAGTTTTTATAGAAACTGAGGATAAATTAAGACTTCAATGGAAGTTAGCAAGAGATAGTAGCTCTAGAGGGAAAAATCCCCAAGACGTTGTTAAAGAAATTGAGTCAAGAAATGAGGACTCTAAAAAATTCATTGCTCCACAAAAAGAATTTGCAGATTTAATCATTAGATATGGAATCACCGGTGAAAAGATAGAAAACATAACTGTTTCTTATGAAATAGATGCAGATATTTATCTTGACGGTCTTATTACAGACCTAAAGGCCAAAGGCTTAAAAATCAAAGAGCACAGTTACTCTGAAGATTTAACTAAACAAATCATCTCAATTGAATCCTTTGAAAATATAAATTTTAAAGATTTTCAAGTTCGCTTTCAAGAAATCATAGATCTTTGTGCTATTTCTGATCCAAGTTGGCAAAAAGGGATTTATGGGTTGAATCAAGTCATTCTATTCCACTGCATTAACGAGAAGTATATACTTCAAGAGTTAAACAATGATTAAAGGGATATTAATAGACTTAGACAACACGCTTTATAGCTACGATCAATGTCATGAAGCAGGCTTGCTATCAAGCTTTGTTGAACTACAAAAAGAACTCACAGATCTAGATTTTGCTCAATTTAAAATTAAGTACCAAGATATTCAAAAAGAATTAAAGTCTAAACTACCAGATACGGCATCATGCCATCACCGATTACTTTACTTTCAATACATATTAGAGCATTTTAATTTTTGGTCATCACAAGCTTGCCTCAATCTATTTAATTCTTATTGGGACTCTTTTTTTGATAACATGACTCTTTTTGAAGGAGCTTTAAATTTCTTAAAAAAAGCGAAATCAAAAAAAATCCCAATTGTTATTGTTACTGATATGATCGCTCATACCCAATTCAAGAAAATACTGAAACTAGAAATCGATCAATACATTAGCGCCGTTGTCTCAAGTGAAGAAGTTGGAATTGAAAAGCCCGACGAAAAAATGTTCCGCACTGCCCTATTAAAAATCAATTGCCAAGCAAATGACGTTATTATGATTGGTGATAGCTTTGATAAAGACATACTTGGTGCAAAGAATGCTGGTATCAAATCTTTTTGGTTCGATGCCACTAAAAACTTCCCCAACAATAAGAATCTTTCGGGAATTACCTTATGTTCAAATTTTAGGGAGCTAAATGACCTTATTAAATGAATTAGTTTATCTTTGTAAGCTTATTGGCAGTGACTTTGAAATGAGCCAAGCTGGTGGGGGAAATATTTCGATTAAGTCCTCTGATGATCTCTTTATTAAATCATCTGGCTTAATTTTATCTGAAGTCGAGGAAAACTTTGGAATGACTCCAATACCTCTCAAAGAAGGCCAAGACTTTACAAATAAGCTTAATCATATTGATGAAGTCTCCTATGGAAAAGAACTCGAAGCAATTGCCAAGCCAGGATCCCTACGACCATCGATGGAATCCCCTCTTCATATTCTTCTTAAAAAAAAATACATTATCCATTGTCACCCAATTGCGGTTTTAGCTCTATCCTCTTCAACAAGTGGTGAAGCAAAGCTTAAAGAAATTTTCCCCACTGCAGCTTGGGTCCCTTATTCGTCACCTGGTCTTAAGCTTGCTCGTTACTTCAAAAAGTCTGTTGATTTAAATCAAAATATTTATTTTATGCAGAATCATGGACTAATTATTGCTCATGACTCGAAAGAGGCTGCAATTGAATTACTGATTAGTACAGTTGATAAATGCAAAAAACTTTGTGGCATAGATAGTTCAGGTGAAATAAGTAACATTTTATCTTTCATTTACAATCAATTTAACATCACAACTAGCCTTCTTAAGACGAACGACAAAGAGCTTCTTGAGAATGATCTGACTGACTACTTTGCAATATGTCCTGATGATGTCGTTTATATGGGAGACAAAGTCCTAATCATGAGCAAGGACTTTAAACAAGAACTCAAAGACTTTTTCAATTCAACCACTAAACTTCCAAGTGTTTTTAGATTCGAAAATCGAACCTATATCCTAGCTTCCAATATCAAAAAATGTCGTCTTATCGAAGAACAACTAAGAGCAAACATTTTGGCCAGAACATACTTCAAATGTGATCATAAGCTAGATCAATCAGAAGTAAACTTTCTATCGAATTGGGAAGCCGAAAAATATAGGTCGAAAGGAAAATAATGCAGATTATTATTCCCATGTCTGGCTTTGGTCAACGTTTTATAGATGCGGGATATAACGAGCCAAAGCCTTTGATTGTTATCGATAACAAGCCGATCATAGAACATGTAGTAAATCTTTTTCCAAATGAATCTAACTTTATTTTTATTTGTAACAAAGATCATCTTGAAAAGACTGATATGAGATCGATCTTAGGAAAAATTGCTCCTAAGGGCAGAATCATAGAAATAGATCCTCATAAATATGGCCCTGTCTATGCTGTTTCAAAAGCCTTTGACTCCATCGATGATAATGATGAAGCGATAGTTAATTATTGCGACTTCTCTACCTATTGGGATTATTCGTTATTTTTAAAGCATACAAGAAACAGAGATGCTGACGGTGCTATTGCAGCTTATAAGGGCTTCCATCCGCATATGCTAGGCTCAACCAACTATGCTTTTATCAAGCAGCAGAACCAATGGCTCGAGCAAATAAAAGAAAAAGAGCCTTTTACGAATAACCGAATGTTTGAGTACGCTTCTAACGGAACTTACTATTTTAAAAGTGGATCTATCTTAAAGAAATACTTTCAAACTACCTTAGATAAAAACCTAACTGTTAATGGTGAATACTACGTGTCTCTTGTTTATAATGAATTAATTAAAGACAAGCTAACTGTCTCGATCTACGAAATACAACATATGCTTCAATGGGGAACACCCGACGACCTTGAAGAGTATCGTTACTGGTCAGAATTATTTAATTCATTGGCAACAACGAACACTACTATCGTTCATAAAGGTTTTAATATTGTCGTACCAATGGCAGGAGCTGGTAAACGCTTCACTGATGAGGGTTATCAAACCCCTAAGCCAATGATTCCAGTTAGCGGCGCTCCAATGGTTGAGCAAGTTCTTAAAACATTAGGCAAAGCCGAGCAGTACTTTTTTGTTTGTCATCAATCAATCGCTGAAGATAAGGATTTTAAAAAACTTGTCAAAAAAAATGATAAGTCTCAAGTCATACCAGTCAACCAGCTGACTCAAGGACAAGCATGTTCCGCAGAGCTAGGAATTAAACTCATCCAAAACGAAAGCGCTGTCTTAGTTACAACATGTGATAGTGCTATCACTTATGACCCAACTCTACTTGAAGATATTTTAAAAGAAGAGCCTGAGCTCATTGTATTTACTTTTAAAAACTATCCTGGCGCCAATAAAAACCCTCAGATGTATGGTTGGGTTCATTCTGAGGCAGGAACTATAACCAATACGTCTATAAAAAAACCTATTTCAGAGCATCCCTCAAAAGATGAAGGTATTGTCGGAACATTTTATTTTAAAAATAAAGTTACCTTCCAAAAATGTCTAGAATATATCAAAACCAATAATATTTTAGTCAATGACGAATATTATATCGATTCAATGATTGAAGCTGCTTTAAAACTAAACTTTAGAGCTAAAAGCTTTGTCGTGGATCAGTTTCTATGTTTTGGAACTCCAAATGATTTAAAAATATTTAATTATTGGCAGTCCTTTTTTCATAAATGTCATTGGCATTCATATACTATTAACCAAGACCCTATGATTCCAGATGATCAAAAGCATGACCAAGTAAACGAAAGCTTTATTTTTGAACAGGAGAACGATTAATTGAAATTATCAATTGTTATCCCTTGTTTTAATGAAGAAAAGAATATTCCACTACTCTTGGAAAAAGTTTCTCAACTAAAGACATCTCCAATCAAGTTTATCTTCGTCAATAACGGCTCGACTGATCGATCAAGAGAGATCTTAGACGAAGCTTCTAAGAACTATAGTAATATGATGGTTGTTCATATCGAAAAGAATATTGGTTATGGTCATGGGATTCTAAGTGGGCTTAAAAGTGCTAATACTGACTTTATTGGCTGGACCCATGCTGATCTGCAAACTGACCTTGGAGATCTCTCACTTGCTTGTCAAAAGTTACAAGATCATGGTTTTGCCAATAGCATTTTCATCAAGGGCAAACGATTTGGACGTCCCCTACTCGACGTCTTTTTTACTTTAGGTATGAGTCTGTTTGAAACTTTATATCTTAAAACAAGACTTTTTGATATTAATGCCCAGCCTACCATTTTTCATCAATCTTTTTTTCAAAAATGGGAGAACCCACCTGAGGACTTTGCTCTTGATCTGTATGCCTATTACCTAGCTAAAAAATCAAAGCTTACGATTTTGCGATTCCCTGTTTTTTTCGGACCACGTATTTTGGGCCAGTCACATTGGAATACTGGTTTAAAAGCCAGAATAAAGTTTATTAAACGAACAATTCTATTTAGTTCTAATTTAAAAAAGAGGCTGTTATGAAGTTCATTGCACATCGACTTAACCAGCATCACCTCTTAGATTCTTTGCCAAAAGAGCTAGGTGTCGAAGTTGATATACGTGTATGGCAAGA
The DNA here is from genome assembly GCA_964352405.1 of uncultured Halobacteriovorax sp. GTDB lineage: Bacteria > Bdellovibrionota > Bacteriovoracia > Bacteriovoracales > Bacteriovoracaceae > UBA4207. Next base: position 15,214 of record CAYGRY010000006.1, on the reverse strand, counting down.
TGAATTGATCTTGGCCCATGATCCTTATCAATTTGGAGAAGAACTTGAGTCTTTTTTAAAGGTCTATCAACATTCAACTTTGATTTTTAATATTAAATGTGAGCAGGTTGAATATAAAATACTTGAGCTTGTGAAAAAATATCAAATAACAGATTACTTCTTTTTAGACAGCTCTATTCCAATGATCAATAAATTAAGCTCGAATTATAGTGATCATCTAGCAGTTCGCTTGTCTGAGCTAGAACCTATTGAACAGCTTAGACTTTTTGTAAATAAAGCATCTTGGGTTTGGGTTGATTGCTTTAGTCAATTTATTTTAACCAAAGAGATGGAATCTGAAATCCATAAAATGGGCTTTAAGATTTGCCTTGTTTGCCCTTCTCTTCAAGCAAGACCCCAAGATATTCAAAATCATATCTCAACAATTAAGTCTCAAAAGATCTTAATTGATGCTGTTTGCTCAAAAATTGATCATTACGACCAATGGATATTGTAATTCTTACTTAGTCCTTTACGCTCAATATTCGATAGCGTCTAAAAATGGTACGAACTAGCTATTATGCAAGTAAATGTACGCTTTCTAGATAATTTACGCTTAGAGGCTAGTTTTGACGATTTCACTGTCATTACGGACCAACCTATACGCTATAAAGGCGATGGCACTGCGCCTGGCCCATTTGACTACTTTCTCGCCTCCTCAGCCCTTTGTGCAGCCTACTTTGTAAAAGTTTATTGTGTTGCCCGAAATATTCCAACTGAAGACATTCGAGTTAGTCAAAATAACATCATTGACCCAGAAGATAGGTATAACCAAATTTTTAATATTGAAATTGAGCTACCTGCCAGCATTAGTGAAAAAGACAAAGAAGGCATTTTAAAGGCTATGGATCGCTGTACGGTCAAAAAGGTCATCCAAACTGGACCTCAATTTAAAATAGAGGCTAAAGACGTTCTTGGAGTGGATGCTGGTCTAATGTATGAGCATGCTGGAAACCTTGAACAGAAAACAATGATTATCGGTAAGGATTGTTCGCTAGAAGAAACAATTCTTAATATGACTAAGCTTATTGAAGATCTTGGAATTAAAATAGAAATTGCTTCATGGCGAAATATAGTCCCCCATGTTTGGTCAGTCCATATTAGAGATGCTGATTCACCAATGTGTTACACCAACGGCAAAGGGGCCACTAAAGATGCTGCACTTTGCTCTGCTTTGGGCGAATACCTAGAAAGAATTAGTAATAACTATTTTTATAATGATTTCTATCTGGGCGAAGACATTTCGAATGCTGAATTCGTTCACTATCCAAGTGAAAAATGGTTTAAGCCGGGACCAAAAGACAGCATCCCTACAGAGTTAATGGATGACTATATGAAATCCGTCTATGACCCTGAAGGAGAACTTAAAGCGAGTCATTTAATAGATACCAACTCTGGAAATACACAGCGAGGTATATGTTCACTGCCCTATGTTCGCCAGTCTGATCAGAAAACGGTTTATATCCCAGTCAACTTAATTGGCAACTTGTTTGTAAGTAACGGTATGAGTGCTGGCAATACGCAATCAGAAGCTAGAGTTCAGGCATTATCTGAAATATTCGAAAGGGCCGTCAAAAATAAAATTATTATTGAAGAGATTGCATTACCTGATGTTCCCAAGTCTGTACTAGAAAAGTTCCCTAAAATTATGGAAGGCATAGAATCTTTAGAGCAAAGAGGTTTTCCGATTATCGTCAAAGATGCATCACTTGGGGGGCGCTTCCCTGTCATGTGTGTAACTCTTATGAATCCAAAAAATGGTGGAGTATTCGCTTCTTTTGGGGCGCACCCAAACTTCGAAGTTGCCTTAGAAAGAAGTTTAACAGAGCTTTTACAAGGTCGAAGTTTTGAGGGTCTTAATGATTTAATACCACCAACATTTAATCAAAATGCCATCTGTGAACCTAATAATATCGTCGATCACTTTATAGACTCAACCGGTGTAATATCTTGGAAGTTTTTTAGTGCTAAATCAGAATATAAATTTTGTGAGTGGAATTTCACAGGAACAACTAGTGAAGAATTTAATTACCTCATGGGAATATTAAAAGAGTTAGAAAAAGAAGTTTATATAGCCGACTACGAGGAACTAGGTTCTAAAGCTTGTCGCATTCTAGTTCCAGATTATTCAGAGATTTATCCAGTAGAAGAATTAGTCTGGGATAACCACAACAGAGCACTAGAATTTCGTGAAGATATTCTAAACATTCACACTCTAGATCAAAGAAGACTTAAAAAGCTTTTAATAAATCTAGAAGAGAGTCAGATTGATGACTATACCTTCATTTCAGAACTTATAGGTATCGCTTTTGATGAAAACTCTGTTTGGGGAAAACTCAATATTGCGGAGCTAAAAGGACTGACATCACTTGCCGTGAAAGATTTCGAAACAGCTAAAGAACAAATAGACATGTTAATGGCCTTCAATGACAACTCGAGTGATCGTAAATTATTCTTTCAGGCACTAAGCGCTGTATTAGAAATCACAATTGAAAGACTCGATATAAATGACTATAGAGATAGTCTCATCATGATGTTTGGTAAGAACTTGTTTGAGATAGTAACAAAGAGTCTTTCTGGTGAAGTAAATTTTTATGGCTTAACACCAACCAATATGAATCTAGAAAACCAAGAGAAGCATCAAAAGCTTATTGCAAGTTATTTAAAGTTACAAAAAGCTAGAAAATCATATTTAGAAAAAAGCGTAAACCAATAATGAAGCATCAAATCAATAAGAAGAGAGTCTTCTTCAAGCTTATTCTTTTAGTCATTGTCCTTGTTCTATGGTTTGTGATTTTCCAAGGACTGACTACTTCTCATTAATTATAAGTTTGTCTAGATTAGTTAAAAAATAACGTATATTCTTCTAATATGTATACATTCATATATATTTTTGTGTCGTTATTCGTATTTTCAATAAATCCTTCTTTCGCACAGCAAAGAAAACTTGAAGTCTTAACTTACGATTACAAACCCTTTATGTATGGTGATAAAGATAAGCCGAAAGGCTTTCTGGTTGATTTCTTTCAAATTATTGCTGAAGAAATCAATCAACCTTATCAGCTTAAATTCTATCCTGCAGTTCGCGCAATAACAGAAGTTCACAAAGACAGCAGTAAATTACTTCTAAGCTCCCGCGAAGCGATTCCTCCAGAAATACAAAAAGATTTTATATTCATTCGGCTGTTTGAGTACATAGCCACACTTAATGGATCAAAGGAAAATGTTAGCAAGGTAAAAACTTTTGATGATTTAAAAGGAAAAACTCTAGTTTTCTTTAGAGCAAATGAATTTGCCAAGCGATTTTCAAAAAAATACAAAATGAAGACATTAATTGTAAACTCTGTAGACCAAGAAATTAAAATGCTGGAGAACTCAAGGGCTGATTTTAATCTATGCCTTATTGAAAACTGTCATACGATGACTAACAGTATCAAAAAACCAAAATTTAAATATGATTTTACGACTCATACTGTTCTTAAGACTTACGCAGAAATCATTTTAAGAAACAATCCAGATAATCTCAAATTGGCACAAACAATTGAACTAGCTTATCGCACCCCACCTGTTCAAGCTAAGTTAGAAGCGCTCTTTTCTAGTTTTAAAGCTCAATATCCAACAGGCGTTAAGTGGAAACATATTCTTGAAGATGAAAATATCTTTGAGCGTTTAAACTTTAAACTCTCACCTACAAGTAATGTCTCCACTGCTGATTCAAACTAGCCTAGTTTTTTTGAGCGCTGTCGTTAGTATTAGTTTTACTCCTAGTATAGAATTCAACTAGAAGGACATAAGTAATTTTACTGGATATAGTCCAACAGACATAAGAGTTACAGCATCTGACACAACTCCGGACTGATCTCTTATTTGCATCATCCCTTTACCATAATAGACACCAGCACCCACTCCAAGCTTGAAATTATTTGAAACTTGATAGTAAAGATTTGGTTCAAACTGAGCAAAGCCAGCATCTATAATTAACTCTTGATACTTGTTATTTAAATTATTAAAGGCTTTTTCGACAGATCTCACATAGCCAACTCTAGACTCTCCTAAAAAGAAAAGCTTAGTGCCTATTTCGTTTTCTAAACGAAAATAAAGTCCAATCTGTATATCTGATCTTGAAATATCATCATCTTGAAGCCTAGTCCCTGATGAGGTGACCTCAGAGTTTTCATTATCTAAAGATACTTTGGCATGTAAACCGACAGAATTTTCACCGACAGTTTTGTAGAAAATAATCTCACCAGCTTCATTTTCAAAGTCAGGACTTAGCATAAGACCATAATTGTCAAAGATTAGCTCAAACTGAAATGCCAGTGGCAGAGTTTTAAAGCTGTTATTAGTGACATCAACATTCGTATTATTAAATGAGAAATCGGCACTGGTATTTTCGTACTGATATGAAAAACCCTTTGCAAAGAGTCTATAGTTTTTAGCATTCAAAGGGTCAAATACAGTCTTTGATTCACTAATGCTAACGTCTATAGCAATAGGCTTAACTTCATCTTTTACTTGGGGATTTAAAAATAGGGTTGATCCAACATCAAAGCTACTTTCCCCTCCATCAACCATTAGTATTTGATTATTACTTTTAAGAATAATGTATTCATTTGAATTTTTGTCAAAGAGCGTAGACTGCCCAAGGTAACTGGAGCACTCTACTTTATATATATTATCGAGTTTTGCAAGAACGCTACAATCCGCAAAAACATCTAAAGATAATAAGGAAACAACGACAAATACAATTTTTTTCATATAAAACCCCACTCAGGGATTCTATATGTGATCTAAAGACTCAAACAGAATAAATTAACTGCCTATTAAAAAAAACTAATATCACAAAAAAAATTTTAATTGTAATAATTCATTGGATTGAGCTGAACACATCTCTCCCAAGTTTGATAGATACTTCGATTAAAATAGCGCACAGGCTTCATCTTATCTAAATCGGACTTTGAAGGACAAGGTGGAGTGATCTCTTCTATCGTAGTGTTTTCATTTCTAACCTCAGCGCGTGTGTTCCAGCCCATTAAGTCGTTCATACGGCCAATGGCTGAATTTCTAGCTTCATTTATTTCACGACATTTCTTAATTCTAGCTTCATCACGACGCTCACCATTTCGCGGAGTACACTTGATCATGGCATAGCTATATTCATAAGCGACTACTTTAAGCTCAACTTCCATCGCCTTAATCATGTCTGATAATTGATTCGCCTCTTCTAGGACTTTAATACGATTCGCTTCATAGGCTTCATCGATACACTTCACTCGAATGCTTTCAGCATTAGTAAAAAGATTTTCGAGAAAGCCTGGCCGAGCACCACAGTGAGCAACGTTGACTGTGTCACTGCCCAAAATAGAGAAAGAGCTGAGCGACAATAGAAGTGTTAAAGCTATTTTCATGAAGGAATTTTATCATGGGACCTAATAAAGCCTATCAGGAAATATAAAGCTTGAAGAAAATAATACATTTTCAATACCTATATTGTTTTTTTATTTAGCCATTTAATGTCGATATAAGTGGTGAATATAGCGATGTAATCGTGTCATAACCATTAAGAACACTGCCTGTACCCTTATAATCTGATACTATCTGTATCTGTACCCAGTTTTAATATCGGTCTAGACTGAAGACGGGCTAAAGCTGGAGGTGTCCATGAAGGTTTTATTAGGATTGCTATTGATGAGTTTTAAAGTGATGGCGTGGGAGTTACCACATGCCAAAAATGCTCAAGACATACGCTACTTACCAGAGCGCCAAGAAGTCTTAGTTAAGAATGAACTCGGAATCTGGCGTTATGATGTGGTAGGACGTTTAATTCGCTCCCCTTCAAAAAGTACCGATTTACTCTGGAATCAAAGCACTGGAAAGATGCCTGCGTCAGTAACGCAAGTAGCTGGTGTCTATGTCCCTACAACCAAACAGGTTTTTGTTGTTTTACCCGATCGATCCAAAGTACAGGTTTTAAAAGTTAAGGATTATTAATGCGAAAAGGTGCTCTTTATTGCCAAGTTTTTGATCATTTTAAAGACGATATCGTTCAGGGAAGAATATTGCCTGGGGAGAAGCTTCCTTCCGTGCGTATTTGTTCTGAGAACCTGGGCGTTTCTAAAAATACTGTGCTTCAGGCCTATGCGCGACTTGAAGAGCGTGGTTATATTACGTCTCGTGAAAAACACGGTCATTTTGTAAATGCTTCATATAATGAAACACCTGTACCATTCATTAAGGTTAATCAGGTCAAGGTTGAAAAACTTAAAGTTACAGACGTGGTGCAATGGACCCTTGATGCATTGTCAGATAAGGACATCGTCAATGTTTCTGCGGCCGTTCCAGACCCACAACTTCTGCCAACCAGTTTTATTACTCGCTCATTAAAGAAATATGCCAGTCATCTTGATGAGTATAGTGATCCACGCGGAGAAATTCTTCTTCGAGAGGCCATTGTTCGCCGTTATAGAGAAAGAGATGGACGTTGGGATGCTAATGATGTGGTTATCACTTCTGGTGCTCTAGAGGCGATTCATATTGCTCTGTCCAGTCTATGCCAGCGTGGAGATACAGTTTTAATCGAAGATCCCACCTACTATATGTATTTCAAGTTACTGCGATCCCTTGGACTAAATGCTCTAGCGGTTTCCTCACATGCCAATGATGGTATTTCAATTAGTGAAGTTGAGCGTGCGCTAAAAAAAGAAAAAATAGCGGCTATTTTAGTTCAACCTAACTTTTCAAATCCACTTGGAAGTGTGATGCCCGATGAGGCAAAAAAGCGGCTTATTGAAATATCACGAAAGGCCAAAGTCCCACTGATTCAAGATGATATTAATGGTGAACTAGGCTTTGATGGTAAAAGAAAAATGAGTCTCTTAAACCACCCAGACTCTGATCATGTTATTTATGTATCATCATTTTCAAAGTCGTTTTCACCTGGTGCTCGTGTCGGCTGGATAGTCTCAAGGACACAAGCTGAACTCTTTAAACAAGCTAAATCACGCCTTAGTGTGTGCCAAAATGTGCCAGTTCAACTTGCTATGGCAGAATTTATAACCAAAGGAAGCCCAGAGCGATATTTGAAGAAAATGAGGCGCGAGCTTTCTAAAAGATTTTTAGATTATAAACAATTCGTTCAAACTCATTTTCCACCAGGCACGACAATGACTTGTCCACGAGGTGGTTTTATCTTTTGGGTTCAATTACCAGATAATTATGATGCTATGGCCTTAGCAAGACTTACTAGAGAAAATGGCATTCTTCTAACCGCTGGTCCAATATTCTCAGCCGCCCAAAAGTTTAAAAGTTGCTTACGCTTTAATTTTGCCTTTGCCCTTTCGGGTAAGTATTTAGCTGCACTTCAAAAAATTGCATTATTGATAAATGATGTGAAGGTCGAAAAATAAAATCACTCATACACACATTTTAAAAATGATTTAGAGTTTTTATTGGGTGCAAAATAACATTTATCAAAGCAGAGTCTTTTGCCAATTGTCATAATAATTTTGTATTTAACTCTTGATGTTTAATTTAAGTCGGAGGTTATAAAGATAAATCCAATTATTTCGAATAAGTTCAGGTGATTTTAGCATATAAACAGCCAAATCTTGTCCGACAATTTCAATCGGACTATTGCTTTTATATAAAATTTTGTTTTAAAAATTTGATGTTCTATTACAATTGACTAATGAATAAAAAAATTGATTTACCTGAGTGGCAAGCTCTTTTTCATATTCCCACTACAACCCAATCGCTTCTAGATATTGGATGTAATGTTGGCGAGTTACTAAATGTCGCTCAAAAACGTGGGATTAAAAAATTAACAGGAATTGATATTAACAAGCATGCAATTGAAAAAGCCTTGGTTCATTATTCTGAGGACACAAGCTATCATTTTAGCCACGCGTCAGCTGACACGTTACAATTTGAAGATAAAAGCTTTGATGCAATCACTATATGTGAAGTTATAGAACATGTTCCAAGTAAGTTAAGGCCAAAGATGATAGCTGAAATGGCAAGATGCTTAGTGGATCATGGAACTGTCGTATTGACGACACCACATAGGGGCTTATTCCATTGGTTAGATCCCGCAAATATGAGACTTCGCTTTCCATCACTTTTTAAATTTTTATCTAAAACCGTTGGTGGTCATGGAAGAGAACACGGGTTCGTTGGTGAAAAGCACGATATTGTATGGCATCATCACTTCACTCTTAAAGAACTAGAGGATTTGTTAAGTCCACATTTCGAGATTACATACACACGTATGAGAGGTTGTCTTATAGAACCAATCGCTCAATATCTTCTCTTTCCATTTTATCGTAAAGAGAATTACAGTAGCCCAATCTATAAATTAATCCGCACAATCAAAGATTTAGAAAATAGCTTTAACCTCCCAACATTTCTCGGATTTGATGTGTTGCTAGTTTTGAAGAAAAAGGCTAATGCTTGAAAACTCGCGACAGCAATACTCTCTCAAAGATTCCAAGTCTCGATAAAGCTAAATCTATACATCATGTTGATGTCAATGATTTAACACCAAAGATTTTCTATCGTGACTATGTTTTGAAGAATAAGCCTTGTTTAATTAAGGGTGCTATCAAACACTGGCCAGCATTTTCGTGTTGGAAAAATTTAGATCATATTAAAAGTAAAATTAATGAAGAGTGTGTTTCGACATTTACAAAGCCTCAATTAATCAATGATCTTGGTTTTATAAGCTCAAAACATAGAAAAGAGAGTGTCGCAAAAGCCCAACCAGAGTCAATACAGAGCACTTTTGAAGATATCATTCGGAATATTGAAAACTATGATTTCTTAATGACTGATCTTCCCTACAAAAAACTTATAGAGGACTTAGGAACTTTTCCTTTCAAAAATAAAATTGGCAAAGAAGGTTTAAACTATAATTCGTATGCAGTCATGTTGCATAAAAGAAGTTTATCTGCACTTCACTACCATCCTTATACGGATGCTTTAATGTGCCAGCTATTCGCAACAAAACGCGTTATCCTTGTCGCGCCTACTACAAAAAACTGGAATGCCCTAACTCAATGTCTATCTTTAGAAACGAAATGGTGGGACTTTGATCAAATAAAGTATCCTGGTTTAAGTGACATCGAACCCTACGAAGTTATTGTAGAGTCTGGTGATGCATTATTTATACCTAATTGGTGGTGGCATTTAGTCGAATCAATAGACAATGAAGTCGGCTTTACTATTCCACATTGGTGGCATTCACCCTTAAGACACCAATTGAAATTAACAAATCCTGCAATAAGATACACATTTAAAAAGAAGTTTCTTTTACAGGTTTATATTTTCCTGTATCACCTAGGCTTAGTTTCAAAATTCAACAAAAGGAATTAGATATATGGCGATAGATGGCTTGTAATACATTTACCATGCTGTCATCATTAATTAATATTAAATAAGGTATAAATTGTTAAAATGAAAACCATGCTTAGCAAAGGCTTTAGGTCATTAATTACACCTCCCGATGGACAAATTGCGGCATTGGATGGTGCTAGAACAATTGCTATTTTATTAGTAGTAGCACTTCATAGCCAAATAGCAATATCGGCTAATAATCAAGTTGATTCACTTTTTGCGAAGATTCCTCCATTTAGTGGAGGATGGATTGGTGTTCCACTTTTCTTCGTATTAAGTGGATATTTTATCGGTGGACAATTGTGGAAAGAGTTTTTAAAGGATGGGAAAGTAAATCCCATTAAGTTTATCTTAAGAAGAGGCTTTCGCATCTGGCCCTTATATTACTTTACAATCATTTGTGTCTACATTATTTATCCAGAGCATTGCCGCGATATCTGGACTAATATTTTCTTTTTAGCGAATTACTTTGGAGATCATGGTCCAATAAGAGGAGCTTGGTCTTTATCAACTGAGGAGCAATTTTATATTTTTATTCCAACATTTATTTTAATTATGACTAAATTCTTTAAAATAGATTCACTTAAAAAATTTAGGTATATATTAATTGCTCTTTTTTTAGTTCCGATGATCACAAGGTTTTTTACTTGGCAAAGTATTAATGGTTTTACCGGTTTTGATGTAAACCAGATGATGAATTATATCTATCGCCCATTTCACACACATTTTGATGAATTGATTGTTGGTTTGATGCTTTCAAACATACGAGCAGATAAAACGTTTATTATACCTAAATTGTTAAAAATGCCTGTAGTATTATTAACAATTATTTCTCTTATTGCTATTGGACTTAGATCAATAGATAAAGTTATTTTCACCTACAGTGCCCTAGGTTTATTTTTTGGTGGATTCGTCTACTACCTCATAAACTCAAATGATTATTTTACAAATTTTCTTTCAAATAAAATTTTTTATTGGAGTGCTAGAGTCTCTTATGGAGTCTATATTATACATCACGTAGTTGTTTGGATGCTTGAAGATTTAGGCTGGTTTAAGCAAGTCTTCATTAATAATGAAGTACATTTATTAACAACATTTTTTCTACTTTTTGGAATTTCGAGTTTCTTAAGTAGTATAACTTATATAATCATTGAACATCCGGCACTAGAATTGAGATCAAAAATTTTAAGGGCTTGATGAAAATTTTTCATAAAGACAAGTAGAATTGTATTATGCCCGAATTACCCGACCAATAAATTTACAATCTTAATTCAAATGATTTCTAAGACTTATCAAAAGACTACTCACCCCTACGTTTTCGGCCTTTCACTTTAGTTCACAATAGTTTGTGATGTTTCACTTAGAAAGGATTATTGATAATAAGATAATGCTTGTTTCAGCCAAACATTAACCTCATTAGTTTAGGTAGTGGTCTTTTAAGAATGTCTCTATCTCTGTGTCCTCAAATTTAAACCCTGCTTGAACAAGCTTTGATGGAATTACTCTTTGACCAGTCAAAACGAGTTCTTGCCCTAGCTGACCCATGAATGCTCTAATCATAAAAGCAGGTGTTGGAAAAAAGCTAGGTTTTCCAAGTGCTTTACCAAGAGCCTTAGCAAACTGTTTTTGCTGACAGGCCCCAGTTGAGACTAGATTAACAGGACCACTAAGATTTGGATGCTCAATAATAAAACTTATAGCACTAGCGAGTGATTTTCTGTTTCAAGTCGAAGGAAGACCTTTAAATTACGGGACAATCCAAATTAACTATAGAGCGGCACAAAGGAAGACAGGCATTAAATATACAGGAACTCATAATCTAAGGCATGGAATGGCCACCCTCGCAAGAAAAATAGGTGGAAGCCTTGATGCAGTGATGGCCATGACAGGTCATAAAGATATTAAACTTGCTGCTCATTACTCAAGTATTGATTCAGATTATCAAAAAGACATTAGTATTAAAATAATGGACTACATAGGTAATTATCAACAGCAATCTGATAATGAAAATGTAATAAACATGTCGACTTACAGAGCGTAAAACAACATACCCACTAAAAAAAAAATGATTTATTATAGTAGTATTTAGAAATGAAAACATTATCTTTGATTATAATATTAATATCCTTAATCCCCGCCTACGGTGTAGGTTTTAAAAACTGCCATTACTACTTAGACTTAGAGAAGGAGCGTGGTTGCTGGTTTAATGAAAGTGACACGTCAGACTATTTAGTTAGGTATGGTTACAAATATTGTTCGACTTTTGAAAACAAATCCAAGATATGGAATAAAGATAAAGCAGACTGGGCAATTTCAACAAGAAATTGTCTCCAAGCGTATGTAAAGCGTAATCAAAAGTCACTTACATGTGAAAAACTAGAATCAAAAGCATTTGATTCTCACCCTAAGTGTTATAAAGATGCAGGTTTTTGTAAATTAGGTGCTTCAAATCAAGTAAGCATTATTTGGACTGCAGTAGATTTAGATATATTTCGTAAATTTGATAAAAGTATAAAACAAGCATTTTATTTATTAAAAGACTGTATAAAGATAAGTCTACTCAAACTTTTTTCACTTCAGACAACTGTAAAAAATATTGCTCAAAACAAACCACTTTTGATTAATCAGTTGAATCAGATTTTAGATATTAATAAAGTTCCTGATTCATCTATTGAAAAATATATAGATTTTGCACAAATGAAGCTAATTAGCATGGAGAGAAAGAATGTAAAGCCTAATGAGGTTTCTGCATATCAAGATGCAATTGGAAGTAGATTCTCACTTGCCAAGGCCAGAACAGATAACATAAATGATTGCTTTAAATCGGTTTCAGGTGTTAAAGCATGTAACTTTTACGATATGTCTGCAAGTGAGTATGTTGCAGTTAAAAAGTCTGTTTACTCTCTAAAAAAGGTAGAAAAAGAAACAATCAATGAAATACTTAACTTCAAGAATAAATTACTGGGATTAAGGTTTCTGAACCAATAGATTCTGTTAGATTACTTATAGTTTAATGTTGTCCCATACATAACAAAGCTCTGTCACTTTCTGACCACCAATTTCATCTTCTGTTGTCTTGCCGTTAAACTTACCACCAGCTCTTTCATAAAAAGAAATCGTTGGATTATCAGCAAGTACCCAAAGGTAGCCTTTTTCAAATCCAAGTTCTACATGTGCACCAAAATATCCTTTAAGAAGATTAAATCCAATTTTTTTACCATGATACTTTTCTAGTAAATAGATACACCAAACTTCAGCATGGTCTTTAAGACTTTCATCTCTGCCATTAGTTCCATTTACGAAGCCAACAACTCCATTTTCACTACATTCAGCTACTAAAGTGACTTGGCCATCATTAACAGTGACTTTTTTCCAAAGCTCATACCTATTCTTGAAAAATAGTGGCCTATCATTTAGAAATTCTTCAGAGATAAGTCCTTTATAGGCCTCTCTCCATGAGTTGATATGTACGTTTGCTATTTCAGCGGCGTCTTCAAATGTTGCTTTTCTGATTGTTATATTTTCCATTTGAAAATCATACATTTTATAAGCCATTTTGTTTAATGGAATTTTGATTTCATGCTTTTTAGGATAACATCTTACACAAATGGGGCTTACATGGGCTTACGGCCAAAACACCCATTCATTATATTAATAATTTTAACAAGTTAGGTTTATTATCCCAGAGTTACCCGATGAGTATTCGGACATCAAAAAACAATCGGAATTTCAAGCGTTTAAAGAAGAAAACTAATCTCGAGCAGATTTCGTCATTTCACCATATTTAACTTGGTTTCATTTTATTTCATGAAATTAAAATCGTAGTCGGAATTGAGTATTTTTTTTTAAAAATGCATATCGAGAGCAAGGCTTCCACCATAAGCTTCAACATCACTTGAGGAATAATCATTAGATGCTTCAAGCGAAAAGATAATCGCATTAGAATCTGTAAAATTATACTTGCTCACAACTTCAGAAAATAAAAATGTTCTATCTCCTGTATCTTGTCTGCCGTACTCTAGCCAAAAACTCATTTCGAATTTATCGCTAAAATCTTTTGCATAATTGAAGCCAATCGCCTGTTCGCTATAATCAGAGGTAAGCTTATTATCAAAGCTTTCAAACGATAAGTAGGCATTTAATCCAGAAATTGAAGCAAACGAATAATTTGGTGAGAGCTTATAAGTAATATAATCTAGATTCTTGGAAACTCCATGGGTGATATTAGCAAGAAGACTGAATTGATTGTTAAATGAGAATTGATTCTGAAGATCATACACTTTCAACTTATCAAGTTCTAAAAAACTTCCAAAATCAACTGCAAAATAATCTCTTGAAAAGGATAGAGTCGTACTATTTCTTTCAGTTGAATAGTTGGCGAGAAATGCACCAGCAAGAATATCCCCTTCTCCCGCAACTCCATTTCCTACATTATTTGCATAGAAACTAGATTGGCCAAGAGAAGTGAAAAAATAAAGATTTTCAAATCGCTTATCCAGACTTAGCGAGATATTTTTTTCATCAATTTTATGATTAACTACTAATTCTTTTTCAAATGTATTTTGATGATACTCTGCTCCGAGATTAAAACCCCCGCTTAAATACTGACTAAATTTTTGAGTTATAAATTTTTGCTCAAATTTGTCATTAACAGAGTTCAGTCCTGAGCGATCACGACCGACGGCATCTGATTGTTTAAACTCTGTGGCTGGCCTCTCGTTACTAGTGCGACAGCGATTTGATAAAAGGACACCCTTGTCCTAACTTTAAATCGCCAAACCTAAATTAAGGAGTCGTACTATGAAACAGTACTCAAGGGTGTCTTACGAGGCAAGATGCCAGATTTCTGCGTTACTGAAAACCAAAATTTCGATTAGTGAAATTTCAAAAATAGTTGGTTTCCATAAATCAACTATTTACCGGGAGATTAAAAGAAATAAAGGTTGCCGAGCTTATTTTCCAGAAAGAGCTGATCGCTTTGCAAGGCAAAGAGCTAAAACCAAACGGAGAAAGGCACATATCGTTGGTGCAGTCAGAACGCTGATCGTTAGAAAGCTAAAGCTTGGATGGAGTCCTGAGATCATCTCTGGACGTATAAGGAAGGATCACGGCTTATCGATCTCCCATGAAACCATTTATCGTTTTCTACGTTCTAATCCACAGTATGCCACGCGGTTAAAGTTTTATAGGCGCCCTGGTTATGGACGTTATCGCCAGAGAATGATGAGACCTAAGTGGATGATCAGTATTAAAGAACGTCCTAAAATTGTTGCCCAAAGAAAACGTTTTGGAGATTGGGAACAAGATACTATGTACACAAAGAATCGAGGCTTCTTACTTGTATGCTTAGAGAGAAAAAGTCGATTGATAAGACTTAGGGCTTTAAAAACACATAAAGCAAAAGAAGTCTCAATTGAGACAAATAAGCTAATCCAAAGTGCTGGCCGTCGTGTCTACACCGTTACGAATGACAATGGAGGTGAATTTCGTTGGAAAGACCCGATTGGATATAAATGCTTTTATTGTGAACCTCATAAACCGCATCAGCGTGGTTCAGTAGAGAATGTGATCAATCTTATCAGGCAATATATAAAAAGAGATACAGATCTTAAGGATGTGAATATTAAGAAAGTGGAAGACTTAATTAACAGTAGACCTCGCAAGGTGCTTGACTTTAAAACACCAAACGAGGTTTTCTATAATAAGTTGCACTAGCAATGTGAAGCTGGCCTAGAAGAAACACAAAGTACTAATATAAAAATATTTTTCACAACTCATCTCTCCA
>CAYGRY010000005.1:0-68815 GCA_964352405.1 uncultured Halobacteriovorax sp. | reverse complement strand
CAACCATGTGTTTTCTATATCTTAACAGCTTTATGCACAGGGATGCAAAAAAATTCGTTTAAGGGGCTGGGTTAGGATTAAGAGTATATATCCTCTCGATTTCGTTCAATACATCCTCAGAAAGATTGACCGTTGCACTCGACAAATTTTCCGCTAGCTGGGCCATCGTCGTCGCACCGATGATATTTGAAGTGGTGAAATGCCTCGACGTCACAAAGGCCAAAGCCATCTGAGCCGGTGTTAAACTTACAGATTTTGCTAGATCATTATAGGACTTAGCAGCCTCTTTCGCTTTTTCATTATTATAACGAGTGAAGCGATCAAATAGAGTTAGCCTAGCGTTTTTTGGTTTTGCACCGTTGTCATATTTTCCAGTTAACATACCAAAAGCTAGAGGTGAGTAAGCCAGTAGACCAATTTTTTCTCGGTAACTAAACTCAGCAAGTCCAACTTCAAAAAGACGATTTAACAGTGAGTAAGGATTTTGAATCGAGACGGGTCTTGGGCCAACGCCATTATCTGCGAGTCTCAACCATTCGTGCACCCCCCAAGCTGTTTCATTGGAAAGACCAAATTCTCTGATCTTTCCTTCTTTTTGAAGAGCTGCTAACTCACTTAAAGTTTCTTGAATCGGAGTTGATTGCTCTTCACCTTCAGGAGGAGTAAATCCACGTGAACCAAAAAAATTAGTATGGCGATCTGGCCAATGAACCTGATAGAGATCGATATAATCAGTTTGTAGTCTTTTTAGAGAATCCTCTAAAGCTTTTCGAACTTGGCCACGAGTAAGTCTTGGGCCACCACGAATCCATTCGAATCCAGGTCCAACAACTTTAGTGGCAAGAATAATTTGATCGCGCTTAGAGTGAAGTGTTTTCCATAGACCAATAATTTGTTCTGTCGCATGACAGGTCTCTTTCATTGGAGGGACGGGATACATTTCTGCTGTATCAATAAAGTTAATACCAAAATCAAGAGCTAAATCGAGTTGGTCATGAGCCTCTTCTTGAGTGTTTTGTTCACCCCAAGTCATGGTTCCAAGACAAATCTTACTTACCTTAATGTCACTGTGACCAAGTGGACGAAGTTCCATGCAGACCTCAGATATTATTTACGAATAAATTCTTCGATATCTTGATTTGTTCTTAACTTAATTTGGTGAAAGAGCTTCCATAAAATATAACCAACAACTAACATCATCGGCACGGTGATGGCCGGAAAACTAAGCGCCGTCATGCGACCAAGACTTTCTGTGAAAGCTTGTGAGCCAGGTTCACCCTCTAAAACAACGACGGCCAAAACAAAATTCAAAAGAGCAGAGAAAAAGAAACTAAAGCCCAAAAGTTTAGAACTTGATCTTATTTGCAATTCAAATTCACCTGTATGACCAGTTTCACTGTAAGCAGCCTCAAGTTTTTCAAGATCAAGCACTTCTCCAAAAAAAGCTGATAGCAAAGGCTTCTTAGCTTTTAGAGTTGAAAGAACAAAGATACCCATAAGTAATGGAATCGCTGTTTCTTTGGCAATCATCCAGCGACGATCAAGTTGTAATAAACCAATCCCACCAGTTAAAAGGACACTAATAAGTCCAAGTGCAGAAAAGAGATTGAGTTTTCTTTGACGGATAAAATCCCAAATACCGTAAAATAATGGGAAGGCCAAAGCGACGATAAGGCCTTTAACTTCTCCAAGTGTTTCTGGAGTCGAGTATTTAGACATAATGACCGATGGAATAACCACGTTCACTAGAATGTTGATGAGAGCGTTGTCTTTTTTCTTCTTCTTTTCCATAGCCGCCGTTTATGCCCTTACTGACCAGTCAAATTCGAAGTTAATCTTACCCTCATCGATGAGAATTTGGTGAATATCTTTTGACCAAGTTTTGTCAGATGGGTTCCAACGAAAACGAGCTTTGGCGACTTTATTTTTAACACGGTTAAATTCAGACACGGCGGATTGATCTTTCCAATTAGGAGCTTTTAAGTCGGCCACAATTTTGACAACGGGAGAGCTCGCCAACGCGTGAATTCTTTCATATGGGTAGGTTGAAAAAATCTTCATCATCGAAAGAACATCAGTGACGGCGCGATGAGGAAACGGGTTAACAAATCCGTGGGCATGCTCAAGAGCCGCCATAGAACGCATATGCATTTTCTTTGGAAATTCAATGTCACGACCAGTATCAATCCAAAGCTTATCAGGAAATTGAACCCCAAAGCGTTGGGCCATGGCCTCAATCATCGGGCGGTCGTAGTTTCCACCATTATGCGCCACAATCGCTTCAGCCTGACCAATCATTGAAACTAATTTTTCTAAAATGATTTTAATATCTTTACCCTTAGCTCCCCATTGCTCTAGCATTGCATCATCTATGCCTGTGAGTTCAGTAGTGTCTTCGTCTAACGGAAGATGATCGGGTTCATCAATAAGTTCAGATAGGATTTTAATAGGTTGGCAGCGCTGAACGTCCCATAAAACAGCACCAATCTCTGTAACGCGGTCGAGATCGAGGTTGACTCCGTTTTCAACTAAATTTTCATTGATCCCTTCGAGATCTAGACCTAAAACAAAACGAGAAGTTTTGTTCTCTTTTTTGGTGTTATCACCTTGTAAAGCCTTGAGATCATTGCGCATAGCGTTTCCTGGGATGTTATTCAAAGGTTATATTGGTGTACAGATTTGGCCTTGTTTTGACAACGGCCTGACTCGAAACAATGACACTTTCGAGTAGGATAATTTATGCGTCTTAACTTGATTCTAATATTTACCGTTGTAACCATGGCTTTTGCGACGGGCTATGTTTCTTTGTTACTACAGCGTCCTTTTACCGCCTCCCAAGGTGATATTTTAGAAATTAACGATCTCAAGAATGACTTTCAATACAAGGTTAAGCCTCTATCGATTGTAAACTTTAATAGTTTGTACTTTTCAAGAGATCAATTTCAATTATTAAATCCATTATTTTCAATTCCTGAATCGGGAACTGATACCGATATCCGCTATAGCTCAGATGAAGGCTGTTTTAAAAATTTAAAAACGGTCGTCAATGCCGCCAACTATGAAAAGATTCTTATTTGGGAAGAATTTAGATGTAATAAACGAACGAGTCTTCCCAGAGGGTTTTTTGTCGAACCTCCTTATGTTCATCCATCTGGTTTTAGTTACGCTTACCTAGCTTTTTCTTCGGCCAGAGGTTTTCAAGCTAAGTCTTGGGTTTTATCTCATCTTCAATATTTTCACGTTAAAGAGCTTCATTCTGTTAGAAGGGAAGTAGGAGAGCTTGGTGGAGTCTTTAGTATCTTGGCCAATCTCGATGAGAAAACACTCACAGGTATTATTCAAGGTGTAGGAACCGTACTCACCAATGACTACCTTTTTGCCAGATTAAAATATCCGCGCATGCTGAGTATTTTAGAGTACAGAATTTATGCTAGGGATGCGCTGGAAGAATTCTTAAAAGATTCTTCTTATACATTACAAAATTATAAGGAAGGTCGAAGCTGTTTTTACCGCGATGGAGAGTTGTGTTGGAATTATAGTTTTCGCCATATTTTTAGTATTGCTAATAAATCAACAGTAGTCTTTTTCTTAGGACTTTTAGCCGTTGTTGGAAGTCTTATTTTCTCTTTAATTGGTCGTCTTAAAAGTGATCGACAAGAAGATGAAAGAAGACGTCTGGCTTTAAAAGTTCTCTCTCATGAATTTAGAACTCCAATTGCTTCCATGCTTTTAATTATTGAAAGTCTTTCTAAGCGCCTACATAAATTCCAGGAAGACGAGCAAGATGATATTTTAAGACTCTCTGCTGATGTTTACCGTTTACAGCGTTTAACTGAAATGTCGAGAAACTATCTTAAAGTTAAAAACAGCAATAATTTGATCGAACTTAAAAATGAAGGCTGTGAGTCTATTAATGATTTTGTCATGCAAATTGCAGATACCTATATTGAAATGTACGGCGAAGAAAATCTTATTATCAATCTGTTACCCAATGATATTGCCGCCAAAATAGATACCTATTGGCTAGGAATCTGTTTAAAGAATCTCATCGAGAACGCGTGTTTTCATGGTGTATTTCCGGTTCAGGTTAACGTTTCTTTAAATGAGAAAAAACTTTCCCTAGAAATAAGTGATAAAGGCGAGTTAGCGGATGATATTACTTTAGATCATCTGACCAGCGAGTTTGTTAAAGGAACTAAGTCGCAAGGCTCTGGTCTTGGCTTAAATATTGTTAGAAAAGTCATCGATGAAATGAAAGGCGAGTTAATCTTAAGTAAAAAACCAACGACATTTACCATAGCTTTGGATTTGAAATCAGTTCAGGCTTGATCGAGGAGAATAGGATGAGTGAAAAAATCATGCTTTTAGAAGATGACGAGAATCTTGGAACGTCACTTAAAAAGTTTATTCAGGATGAAGGATACCAAGTCGACCTTGCCAAAAATCTAGAAGAGGCGAGAACAAAGAAAATCGATGATTACGATCTTATGATTCTTGATTGGATGCTACCAGATGGTCAGGGCGTTGATTACCTAAAAGAAGTAAGAGCAAAAACTAATGCTATTCCTGTTATTATGTTAACCGCTAGAACAGAACTGATCGATAAAGTGATCGGGCTTGAAAGTGGTGCCAATGACTATGTCACGAAACCATTTGAGCCACGTGAACTTGTCGCTAGAATAAGAGCGCAACTCCGTTTATCAAATGCCAGTGGCGGCGGTGAAAAAGAAAGTGATGGTAAAGTTGAAGTAGCAGAACTGATGATTGATAAAAATCAACGTGAAGTTTTCTTTGGTGGTAAAGCTGTAGAGATGACGAAGATGGAATTTGATTTCATTACATTATTAGCAGAGCATCCAAATCGCGCCTTTTCTCGTGATGAAATTTTAAATAAAGTCTGGGGATATGAGCACTACCCAACCACTAGAACTGTTGATACCCATGTGCTTCAACTACGCCAAAAAACAAGAGATGATCTTATCGAAACGGTGCGCGGCGTTGGATATCGTTTAAGATTTAACGGTTAAGTTAATAAGCTTTAACTATCACTTAACAATTTTTTGACAGTAAAGAAGAAGACCCGTTTTAGAATTTAATAGTAATTGGGGATGAATATCTTCAAGAACATTTAAGTTTTGGAGCGGGTCTTTTCTTTCACACCGCAAAGATCCCCTGCAACTCCAAAAAAAAAGGGCCCCGAAAGGCCCAAGTTTTATTAGTTTTGTAATCTATTGATATAGCCTGAGCTATACCATTGTCCGTCTTCAAGTAGGAATAATCCACCTGCCATCGCGACGATTCTTTGGATCGAGCGAGTATTGTAAGCTTCCATTACTCTTTGACCTACACGAAAACCATTTTGTGATTCAACCAGTGCATTTATATAGCTAGCGCTATACCACTGACCGTCATCAAGAAGGAATAGACCACCGCTGATCGCAACAACACGTGAGATTGAACGTGTGTTGTAGTCTTCCATCACTTGGTCACCGATAAAGATGCCGTTTGAGCTATTGTCGATTCTAGTAATATAACTTGCGCTATACCATTGATCGTCATCTAAAAGGAAAAGACCACCAGCAATTGCTTTTACAACAGCAATGCTTCTTGTGTTGTATGACTCCATCACTCGCTCACCAACACTGATACCATTATATGATCTTTCTAAACGATTCACATAACTCGCGCTATACCACTGCTCATCTGAAAGAAGGAAAAGATCAGCTGCCATCGCTTTGATGTAGACGATACTTCTTGTGTTGTAGTCTTCCATAACGTCTTCACCAAGAGTAAGGCCGTTAGAGAATTCTTGTAATTTGTTAACATAGCTTGCGCTGTACCACTGACCATCTTCAAGTAAGAATTTGCCATCAGCCTTAGCACGAACAGTTTGAATTGAACGAGTATTATAAGATTCCATCACTAACTCACCAACGCGAATTGATGGACCTGGAAGAGGTCTATATACATCATATCTTGGTGGCTGTGGTTGAGGATTCGGATTTGGTGGGTATGGATTTGGATTCGGGTTAGGATTTGGTCTAACAGTAGATGGCTCACAAATTGTTTCAGTGCCAGCACCTTGTTGAGTACGTGCTCTTGCGCAGTCTCTTAAAGCATCACGACAACGGCCGTTTTGATCAAGTTGAGCATAAAAGGTTTCGATAACGCTACCATAGCGTACCATATCAACGGCACAAGTCTGTGCATACGCTGATGAACCAGCCAAAGTCATTATTCCAAATACCAGTGCAGAAATTTTCATTGTTCCTATCCCCTTAAGATTGATTGCAGCAATCTATGAATGCCTAAACAATCTGACAATGGCATTATAAATAATTCACGGTGAGTGAAATTGGCGGGGATTGTATTGTCTTTTAAGAAATTGGCGCTAAATAGCTGTTTCTTAGTGTCAGCCTGACACTGCTTGAGCACTGAGGAAGCATCACGGCAAATTATTTTCGAATGGCAAGAATACCAATATTTCTTGGAGACAGATTTTCATCAAAATAGGTTGCTAGCTCAACTTCTAAACCCATTTGGGACAGTTTGATTGCTCTATCTAAGAGGATAAACATTTCTAACGCTCGACCAAACTGCCAACGTATAAGATTCGCACAAAGCATCTTCTTATAAAGAGCGACCACCCAATCTTTTTCATAAAACTCTTCAAGTTCATCTTTAGTCGCATTTATTTGATAGGCTTCTAATCGTGGCAAAGCATATTCACTAAAGGCACCTTGATACTCTCTGGGATGAGTTTCACCCATGGGATAAAATCTTTTTATATTCCTTTCATGATAGTGAAATAAATGAAGAGCATAGCGGTGGCGTTTGACTTGAAGTTTAAGATCAAAAGCACTTCTTGAAGCACTTCTATGACCGCGAGTTGCAAGTGTTAAAGTATGTTGGTCTAGCGGAAGCTCAGCCGGACCAAAATGAGCGAATCCATCTTTTGAAACTTTCATTTTGTTATAACAACAGCCAAAACTTAAAAGTCCTCTTGATTTTGCTTGATCAGTGTAGTCCATAAGATGCCAAGCCAAATCGCCGCATGTATGAAGGCCTAGAATAAAAGATTCATGATTAAAGCAGTCAGGAGCAGGTTCATTCTCTTGAATATTGATTTGCGCAAACTCCATAGAAGCTGCATCAGCTGGCATGATTCTATGTTTTAAGCGATCGACATTTTTTCGACCCTGCTGTAAAAGCTGTGGGTCACGATCGACACTCAACGTTTCGACACCGAAATGTTTTGATACAACTCTACCAAGGTGTCCCTGACCTCCACCAATATCAATCATGCGCTTGAACTTAATTTGATTTTTTAAATCTTTGATCACTGGAGCTATTCGTTGAATTTCATGACGTTTTTTTTCTTTAACACCAAAAAAAGCATCGGCCTGGTTAAACTCAGGTGAAAAAGGAATTACTTTTGAAGGTAGGGCGGTTAAGAGTTCTAGTTTTTCAAAGCATTGACGCATTTTTGTAACTGTTAAAAAACTAAAATCCTGTTTAGAGTCCATGAGCCATAATTGATCAAGACTCAATCCAGATAGGGCTTCCATCCATTCCATAGGAGCGGATTCAATAGAAGCAGGGTAGAAATTTAAGACTTCTTGCTCCCAACAGTGACGATTGTCGCGCAAAATCTCTAATAATTCGTTATAATGGTCTTGTAAGCTTATTGCCATGGGGAGTTTATAAGTGAAGGGCATCGATTTCGCCAGTCTAGATAGTCTAAGAGGAGCAAAAATTGGAATTTTTGGTCTTGGAGTATCAGGGCGTTCTGCCTTTAAATTGGCCCAGGCTTTGGGTTGTAAGATCTGTGTTGTTAATCAAGCGAAGGAAGAACTTGAAGGAGATTACGTCTTCTTCGAACAGTCAGACGTAAGCGCGTCAAGTGCATTAGCTGGGTGTGATCTCATTTTATTAAGCCCAGGTATTCCTAGGGATCATCAAGTTTTATTACAGGCCAATCAAAATCAAACTCCAATATGGAATGAAATAGAGCTGAGTTTTAGACTTTTAAGTCGCGTTTTTGTTTCTACCAAATGGTTGGCCATTACTGGAACGAATGGAAAAACAACTACTGTGACTATGGTTGCTCAAATGCTTGAAAGCGACGGGCGTCCTTATTTTGTTGGTGGCAATATAGGAACACCCTTAAGTGATTTGGCCCTTGATTTTGTTAAGGGACGCTTTAGCAACGAGTCTTTTCCAAAAACAATTATATTAGAACTCTCTAGTTTTCAGCTTGAAAGTTTAGAGCAATTTAGACCCCATGCATGTGCTATTTTAAATATTAGCCCAAGCCATGGTGAGCGCTATATGAAGATCCGTGATTACGCCCAAGCAAAGGGAAATATTGTTAATCGACTTGGTGCTGGCGATCTTTTCTTAAGCTTAGAAAATGATACATGGACAGAAAAAGTCGTGAAGAAGGGAGCATGGTTTTGGGAGAGAATTGATCCTGATAGCCTACACTTTGACGATTTAATTATTTCTAATTTTAAGCCTTTTGGTCACCATAACTTAGTCAACTTAGCTTTTGCCACTCGTCTAGCTCATGCGGCAGGTGTAGAAACTGCGGCCATACAAAAAGTCATTGAATCGTTCGAAGGAGTTCACCACCGCCTTGAGAAAATCTTCGAAGATGAATCGAGCTTAATTTTAAATGATTCGAAAAGTACGAACTGGGCCAGTACATTGATGGCGATTAAATCGGTGCGTAGTGATGAGAAGTGGTCGACAAAAAAAATTACTCTCGTTGCTGGTGGTAAGTGTCGTGGTGAAAATGATCTGCCAGATACAGATACGATTGATAGGCTTAAGCATTATAAAGTTGAAATAATTTTGTTTGGAGAATTTGCAGTAAAGTTCAAGGAACCAATGACAGAGATTTTTTCAAACTTGAGGGTGGCTGAAAACTTCGACTTGATACTGAAAGCTTGGGATGCAGAAGGTGTTCTTCTGTTTTCGCCAGCGTTCCCGTCTTTTGATAGCTTTAAAAGCTATAGTGAACGAGGGGATCGATTCAAAAAACTAGTAGATGCTCGATAGACTTCGTTGAGTTGATTTCCCCGGCTTTTTAGCATTCCATGAGTCTGCCACAGAGATTTTCACCACAAAAACAGCTAAAATTGCAAAAACAACCACTTTGAGACTGATTTTCATGTCTCTAGACTCCTTTTTATTGATACCGCAACCTAATATCGGATACTTTTGCCTAAGACTTGAGGATTTTGGTACATTTCACGAAAATAAATTGAGGTTCAGTATGGAAAAGGCTCAAGTTGAAAAAATTCAGTCCCAATTACGTCGCGTATTAGAGCAAAAACAGCTTGAGGCCATTGTTGTGACTTCCTTTGATCGTCACCTCAATGAGTATGTTCCTTTAGAAGATTGCCATCGTCACGACATCACTGGATTTAAAGGTTCAGTTGCAGACTCCATTTTACCTCTTAAGGGAAAAGCTAGATTATTTGTCGATGGGCGCTATCACGAACAAGCCGACAAGCAATGCCATCTTGATATCGTCGATGTCGAAAAATGTCCCTATGGCGTCTCAAATTTTCAAGCCTTAAAAGATTTCATCGTTCAAAGTGGTTTTAAAAAGATAGCGATCGAAGGGGAGCGTTTCGGCGTTGGTCCTTGGAGAGAGCTACAAAAAATTTGTGATGTTACAGTTTTAAGCGCAGCCGATTTAAAAGAAGTTGAATTCGGAAGTGCTCCAGTGATGGGAGAGATGAACCTCATCGATGATAAACTATGCGGTGAAAGTGTTCAAAGTAAGCTTCAACGTCTTTGTAAGCCAGGTGAAGGACTCTTCATTTCTACTCTTGATAGTGTTTCTTGGATTTCAAATACAAGAGGCTACCAACTTCCATTCCAATCGACTTCAAGAGTTCAAGCTTTTGCTACTCATACTCACCTCAATCTTATCCCTGATCGTGATGCTAAATTGAGTGATCAAGTTAAAAAGAAGTTTACTGTTTTAAAAGATTTAACAGGTGTTGATTCATCAATTATTAGAAAAGTAATTATTTACCCAAGTGTTACCAACGTTGCAGATTATGAAACGATTCTAAGCTTTAACCTTGAGATAGTAGAACGCGAGGGAAGTTTAATCTTAGAGCAAGCGAAGAAAAACGATACTGAAATCAAAGTGATGGAGAAGTCCTTTGATCTAGGTGATCAAGCGATTTTCAAAACTTTGTGCTGGCTAAAAGATACGGTCAAACAACGCCAAGTCACAGAAAAAGAATGGAATGATCAAACATCGACTTTTTATAATGAAATGGGAGCCATCTCTCAAAGTTTTAGAACAATTTCAGGCTTTGGTGCGAATTCATCAATTATGCACTATGGAACTCCATCAAAAGAAAAAAATTGGGAAGAAGGAGAGTTCGCTCTTTTAGATTCAGGAGCTTTTTTTGAAGGTGGACTAGCTACAGATACGACTCGAACGATACTTCCTATGGGTCAGACAACAGCCAAGCATAAAGAAGTTTATACTTTAGTTTTAAAGGGACTTCTTCAAGCTCAAAATGCTGTCTTTCCAGAAGGAACTAGAGGACAAGCTATCGATTCTTTGGCCCGTGCACCAATGAGAAGAATGGGATACGACTTTGCTCATGGAACTGGTCACGGCGTTGGAATTAATGTTCACGAAGCCGGTTATTCAGTGACTCCATTATCACAAGTTCCACTCTATGCCGGTCGTGTAGGTTCTATTGAGCCTGGTATTTATATTCCTGGTTTTGGTGGAGTACGACTTGAAAATATCGCCGTCGTAGAAAAGCATCCAACGTTTAAGGGAATGCTAAGATTTAGACCACTAGTATGGATAGGTTTTGATCTCGACTTAATTGAGAAGACGCTTATGAACCAAGAGGAGATTCAATGGTTCATGGAATACGAAGCTGAATGTCAAAAGCGTGGTAGAAGCTTTCGTCCATAAACAATAAGAACAAAGCCAATAAAAAGACCTGTTAACATTGATAAGGGTGAACCTTGTCCATGACCATGCAGATCAACTGTTCCACATATTCCTAAATCTGGTTCTTCCTCAGGATAGAGCCAGGTAATACCATTCATGTCATCCCTTGCAAGACGATCACGACCTTCTACAAATTGCGCGTACATTAAGGCCTCTCTAAAGGGTGAGTGACCTAGTCCCAAGGCGTGACCAATTTCGTGCGCGATAATTGAAACCTTGGCCGCATGAGATTTGTTTTGAAAATTATTTCCGGCCTGATCATTAACGAGCACCAATGCTCCTTTGATTTCAGCGCCAGAAATATTATTTGGAACTGTTACTCCAAGCACTTCATTCGATCCAGAATAGTTTGTTGCATTTGTATTACATGAAATTAAAATATCACTAGATACAACTAAGGCAGGAGTAGGAGAGCAGTTTGACGTTGAACCGGTACAAACTTGACCAGTTTGAAAATCAGACGCCACTGTAACGATAGATCCGCCAGCCATTTCAAGTTTTGAAGTCGCAACACGGTTCCAAAATAAATTAACAGCTTCTTCGGCAATAGAGAGAAGTTCACTATTTGTGACACCAATATTCGTGCAAGTGTGGGCAGCAACGTTGACTTTGATCACATCTTTTTTAAAGGCGGCACCAGCACCATTATTCAAGGTGAATGAATATGCTGAGAGACTTAAAAAAAGAAATGCAAAAAGAAATTTTTTCATAAGATTGACCCAAAATGATAATTCAACGTCAGAACGTGATTCATTGCTCTTTTTTCACTATCAAATAATTTTAAAATAGAGATATCAAACCTTGCACTCCAGTCCTTATCGAAATTCGTCTGTGCACCTAAGTTCCAAGTTAAATTTCTTGTGGTTGCAGATCCATTTGGAACAGGAAACTCGTCTGTTGAGTTACCATTTTGAAGGCGAAGGGTTCCGCCGTTTCCACTAATACGGGTAAAGAAAAAACCCGGACCAAAACGAAAGGTCCAATCGCCGTAATGATAAGCAATAGGTGCATTGAGAAAAGAATACAAAGTAGATGATGTTTCATCATCACTCGTTTCAGGAAGCGTAATACCAACTTCAGGTATAAAACTTAATTCTGGGGAGAACTCATAGCGATAACTGGCCGTTAAAAGCGGTCTAAATTCAAAGTAACTTACACTTCCAACATCACTTGCATACTTTCCAGCTTGGTGAGTTAAGTTACCCGCACCCATGACAAAATCCGACCAGCCTTGGACAAAAGCATGAAGCGAGGTGCAAAAAAATAAGCCGATAACTGTGCAAAATAATCGGGCATTCATAATTATCCTTTGAATTGTCTTTCAAAAATCTATTGAAACAAGCATAAATGCAGGTGTCGAGCACAAAACGCACGAGATTGCCTGTGTACGGTTTCTTTTTGAAGAGTTACGATATTGGCAACCGACACTTCATAACGCTTTAAAGGAAATGCCATGTTTGAAGATTTCAAAGTTCCAAGTGATCTCATTCCATCTGACCCACGTTTCGGCTCAGGTCCATCTCTTGTACCTGTGGAGTTTTTGGAGTCTTTGGCAAAAACTGGTGCTCATCTTATGGGGACCAGTCACCGTAAAAAAGCCGTAAGAGATGTTGTTGGCGAGATGCAAGAAGGACTTCGCCAGTACTTCAAATTACCAAAAGACTTTACCGTTGCCATTGGTAATGGCGGAGCAACTTTTCTTTTTGATATGCTAGCTCTTGGAATGGTTGAAAAGAAAGCAGTTCATTTTGTATGTGGTGAGTTTTCAGATAAATGGTTTAAAGCCTCTAAAAAAGTTCCATGGATTGAAACTGAAAAAGTCGAAGTCGCTGCAGGACAGGGGATCACTCCAACAGCAGTGGCCGGTGCCGATGTTATCGCTTGTACTCTTAATGAGACTTCTACAGGTGTACAGATTGATAGTTTTCCAACTGTCGGAGCAGATCAACTCTTAATGGTTGATGCGACTTCAGGTGGTGGACAAGTTCCATGTGATGTCTCTAAAACAGATGTGTACTTCTTTTCACCTCAAAAAGTTTTTGCCAGCGATGGCGGATTCTTTGTTGCGATCCTTTCCCCAAAAGCTAGAGCGCGCGCCTTAAAAATTGCTGCAGATAAGTCACGCTATATTCCAGACATTATGAGATGGGATCTTTGCATTGATAACTCTGACAAGGCCCAAACTTATAATACACCTGCGATTAGCACGATCTTTATTCTTAACGAGCAAGTTAAGCTCATGAATAAGCTAGGTTATGAAACTGTTCAAAAACAAGCTCAAGAAAAAGCCGACCTCTTGTACGGTTGGGCGAGTGAGAAGTCTTATCTTTCATGCTTTATTCAAGAAGAGAAATATCGCTCAACTGCAGTCGCAACTATTGATGTTGACGATAAAGTTGATGTCAATCCACTTATTGATAAATTAGAAAAAGATAAGATTGTGTACGGAATTGATGCTTACAGAAAGCTTGGCCGTAACCAATTTAGAATTGCACTTTTTCATAATATTTCGAAAAATGATTTGGAAAAGTTAACGAAGATCTTATCTCTCGCTATCGAATCAAAACTCTAAGATTTCCGGGCATAACTAAATTAGTTATGCCCTTCTTTTAAGTACTGCTCAAGAAATTCCTTTTTAAAATCTAAATAGCGATCTTGCAAAATGGCTTCACGAGCACGATCGGCAAGGGATTTGTAAAAAGCAATATTGTGAGCTGTTGCTAGAATGGCGCCTAAAATCTCGTTTGAATCAAAGAGATGTTTAATATAACTGCGAGTTAAGTTTTGACATCCATAGCATGAGCAATTTGGCTCAACTGGATAGAAGTCACGGCGGTAATTTCTGTGTTTAATTCTGATCTTGCCGCGGTTAGTGAATAGTGTTCCACCACGAGCAAACTTGGTCGGAATGATACAGTCACTCATATCTACGCCGTGTTCCCATAGCATAAATAAATCTTCAGGATTACCAACGCCCATAACATAGCGAGGTTTATCCTTTGGCATGAGTGGAGCGGTGTACTTTACAACCTTCTCCATGACCTCAGGGCCTTCGCCAACAGATACTCCACCAATGGCGTAACCAGGAAGATCACGGGCCACAAGCTCTTCTAGGCATTCTTTACGGTAATCATCAAATTCGGAGCCTTGGATAATACCAAACAGGGCTTGCTTTGGGTTGGTCCAGGCATTGATACAACGATCAAGCCAACGGTGAGTCCTATCAATGGAAGTTTTAACGTACTGACGAGTTGCTGGATAAGGGATGCACTCGTCAAAAGCCATCATGATATCTGAGCCTAAATTTTGTTGAATTCCAATTGAGGTTTCTGGAGTGAGCAAGACTGTTTTTCCATCTTGATCACGAAACTCTGCTCCCTCTTCTTTGATACTCTTTTTTTGTAGACTGAAAACTTGAAATCCGCCTGAGTCAGTAAGGATCGGGCGATCCCAAGCCATCCATTTGTGAAGGCCACCAGCCTTAGCAACAAGATCTGATCCTGGAGTTAAATGAAGATGGTATGTATTAGAGAGTAGGACTTTGACGTCCATCTCTACCATTTCTTTCATTTGTAGAGCTTTAATTGCACCGTGGGTACCAACAGGCATAAAGACTGGAGTTGGAATATCTCCATGAGGAGTCGATATTACACCGGCTCTGGCGCCTGAGTTCTTATCCTCATGGACGACTTTAAATTTAAAATGTTCTTTGACCTGATCTTGAATTTTCATAAGTTTTCTTTAGTTAGATTCATTTTGAGCATCAGGAGTCTCTGTGCTCGGAGGTGTTTGCCATAAAGCTTGGTCCACGTTCATAGCATTAAAGATAGTACTTGCCCATGGGTCTTGGCCTGGCTGGACTATTTCTTGTAAAGTTTCCATTGATTTTCTGTAGTCAAGCTCAATGGTTTGCGTAGCCCAAAGGTGATTTTGACGCTGTAAAAGGATATCGTTCATAAAATTCCTTAATGCAGCTTCTGAGTTAGGACTCAAGGGCTTTGGGCTTTTTGAGTTGAAATAATCATAGAAGTCAAAAGCCGTCCACTTGCCTGCTTGGTCTGGGCTTATGGAGGCATTATCAAGAAGTGGAGAGACATTTGAAAAGAATGTTCGTACAAACTTTTCTATAGCAGGCCTAGCCCCTTGTCTTGATGAGATTGTTAAAGTGACGAGCTCTCCTGCGCGAATAAAAGTCATCGTAGATCGAATATTCGATGGATAAATCACGATCACTTTTTTATTGCCAAAGAATTTAGCGCTAACTTCATTAGTACTTTGTATATTTAATTGGCTCATTAAATACTTTTTCAACTCAAAGTAGGGAGTTAATGTCGGCCCACGCTCACTTAAAAAACGAGGCAAAGTATCTTGATTTAAACCTAAGGTATCAATGAAAAGCGCTATCGAATCACTATCTTTTTCTTTATTAAATTCTGGTTTATCAATATTCTCTATAAGAGATGGATATTTATTCTTAAAAAATGGGTCAAGTTTTGCAATCGTTTTAATCAGATTCGTTGGTAAAAGGACTTTCGAAAGCGGTCCAATCGAAACTACATCTACACGTTCACCTACAGATCTGATAAATCTCATTCCACTAATAAGTTGATTCTTTTTGCCATTGATGAAAGGAGAGTACGCCCAATCATTCTTAATGTTTTGATCGTAACTAATAGCTACATGTAGACTGCGAAGGGGATGAGTCTGAAGGACCATATCAGATTTTTGTTCTTTGATCGCTAGGTCTTGATTAAGAATCGGACCTTCTAAGAGTTGAGGCTCAATCACTACAGGTAATAAAACGATCGCGATGGTAAAAGCCGGTAAGACAATGAGATTGCCAAAAATTTTAAGTAGCCCATGACGGTAAGATAACTCACTACCGGTTAAAACTTCTTTAAGTGTTCTTTTTTTGATCAATGCTGGTGCATCAAAAATAAGGAGTGGAGATGTGATTAAACTTAAAATAAAACGAGCCAGTCCCTTGATTCTAGCTGTTACAAAGCTTCCCTCTGTTCTGACAAAAACTAAAGCCAGTCCGTAATTAACACTTAGTATGAGATTGCTCATTAAGTTAAGTACTAACCAAGTTGAAAAAATAGCAATGAAGTTAAATGTATTGATAAAAGATAAAAGAGAAATTTTATCTTCAAGGTAGGGAGAGATATAATCTAGCCCTCGAGTTATAAGTGGGGAGACATCTAAAAATAATTGCTCATAAATAGAGGAGAGGTCCAAGATAGGAACAACATTTGAAACAAAAGCAAAGGCGATGATAATTTCACAAACAAATGCCAGAACTCTTGCAAAAAAGGCAGGCATAGAGCTTCTATCGATCTTTTCTTTTTTCTTCTTTTTCTTTTTTTCTGGCTTCTCGTCTTCAGTGTCGACGGTAGCTTTTGGAATATAGATTGAGCTTTTCATCTTCTCTTCTTGGGAGACCTCTTCTTCAGCCTCCTCTTCTTCATTGTCTTCGTCGTCATCATCATCATCTACGATGATTACTTTCTTTCTAAATAACTTAGATTTTAACTTTGAAAAGAAGGAAACCTTTTCAGCTTCTTCATCATCATCGAATTCTTCGTCAAGGTTTGGAACTTCAAAACCTTCATCAGTTTTGTCTTCATCAATTGTCTGTTCTTCTAGTTCTTCAACTTCATCGTCTTCTTCATCTTCCTCTACAACTTCTTTTTCAACACGGATGATGCACTTAATATCTTGTAAAAAAACCTTGTCGCCTTTTTCAAGAATATACATCCGACTATTTTCTAGTGCTTGAGAGCCAATTTTAGAAGTGCCTGTTTCAGCAACTTGGAAAATGGTGAGAATTTCTTGATGGACTCGAAAGATACAATGTCTTGGGGCAAGATCTAAATCAGTGAGATATACATTGTTGCTTGAAGCACTTCCAACAGTGATTTGACCATCTATCTTGTATCTATTTTTACCATCTCGAGGATGGTGCAGTTCTAGATAATAAACGCTGACTTTTTCGCTCAAGTGTAGTCACTCCCAAACTTAATCGTAATCTATTGAAATCCTACTAGTATTGTCCCTTTCTATGTCGTTTTTGGCAATCTTTGCGATGCTATTGCGAATTTTTTATCTGCGGTTATTCTTTAATCAATCAAAATTTATTTCTATTGATGTTGTTGAGAGGGAAAGATGAAACACAAGCTCAGTTCATTTGTTAAATTATCGGCACTAGTCATGGCAGTGGCTTTTCTTGCAAAGGCTCAAGCAGCCTACGACGTCAAAGAAAGAGCGATCACTCTTGATGATCGATTTAAAACAGAAGAACTCCTGAGACCTTATGGGCATGACTTCATCATAGATATTACTGCAGGCTTAAATACCAATGCTCTAGATTTCTATAACGATGCGAATGATGTTTCTAAGACTCAAGGTTCTGACTCGGAAAAACTGGCGGCAGGACAAGCATTCTTAAGAAAATATCGTGATACAGAACAAACTATTCGTTTCGGTTTGAATTTGGGAGCCCCACTTCCTAGCTTTAGTGCTTTTGATGTTAAATTTGTTCCCAACTTGAGAGTAGGCGTCAATTTAATGGTCAATATTGGTGTTAGAGCGACTAATTTATCAGCTCAAACAATTCTTGATTATGTTGGTCAGGATCTCTCTACTGAACTTAAAAACCTTATTGTTTCTAAGTTTGCCTCAATGACTGGTGGAGACGATATTATCGCGAAAGCAATTGCTGGTGAATCACCCGCAGTTCAAGCTGAGGCAGTTCCATATCTTAATAAATATTTCTATCCTAGTGATACATCAACTCCAGACGTTCTGACTTACGCTAAGGCCGATGCTAAAGTCGGTTTTTATAACCTATATGAAGTTGATGACCATTTTTTTGGTAGCTTTAATCTCTATGCAATGGGTAGAGCTGATACACAAGTTATTGTCACTGCAGACTCCCTATCAAAAGGCTCTGATGCCATCGATTTTGGTGAAGAACTCAATACCAATATCGCGGCCGTCGCCGACTACGAGCTTGGTTATAAAAATGGAAATCTTCGAGGAATGGCATCAGTCGAAGAATTAAAACTTGCTACCATTTCAGATAATAAAGAAAAAGCAGGAGACTTAAGATACGCTATCAAGCCACTAATTAGACTCCATGCAGATTATAAATATGATTTTTCGGTCTTCACTTTAAGACCGTTTGCCGGAGCTTATAAAAGATCAGGCTATGGACAAGATGCTCAGCCCTACGGTGGGGTCGAATTTGGGACGTTTGTCTGGGACGATAGAATTGGGGTTCAGGTGCGAGGTATGGTCGATGAAGAGCATTTAACTTTGGCTCCTCGTGTAAAACTATGGTTAATGCAGCTCGAGTACAGCCTTAAGCAGCCACTTAAGTCTAAAATTAATGATACTAAGGTCTCTACACTGCATTCGTTAAACTTCAGATTGTTCTTTTAACTCAAAGCGTGATAGTTAGAAGCGGGGGCAATGGCCCCCTTTTTTTTTCCTATTTCGTGGAGACCGCCTGATGGCACGCTTTGATCAACTTATTCAATTAAAAGCCTTACAAGAATATATAAAAGAAGAAGGTTTTAAAGAGCCTACTGATGTTCAAAATAAAGCGATCCCTGAACTTCTTAAAGGAGAGTCGATTGTCTGTACCGCCCAAACAGGGACCGGCAAGACTCTCGCTTACGTTCTTCCTCTAGTTCAACTTTTAAAAAAAGCAGAAGCGGACAAAACATTTGATCCGTCTTTGGCCTCAGCACCTGCTGCGATTATTCTTTGTCCTACTCGTGAACTTGCTTCCCAAGTTTTTGGTATTCTTAAAAGGATTTCTCACTTTGCAAAATTTAGAGTCAGGCTTCTATCTGGAGGAGACTCATCTGCCAAGACCACTCAAATGAGAACTGGCCTTGATGTGCTAGTTGCAGCTCCTTCACGAGTCAGACAGGCTATCGATAAGGGTGACCTTAATATGAAGCAAGTTAAAATGCTTTATATCGATGAAGCCGATCAAATGCTTGATCTTGGTTTTGCTAAAGAGCTTAAAAAAATCTACGAAAAAATTGAAGGACCTTGCCAGCTAGCACTCTTTACAGCAACAAGACCGGCCGATCTTAATCAGATTGCGATGGATGTCTTTGACGGGGCTCCGTTGGTTGATTTAGTTATCGAAGGCGCCCACGGGGTAAAACTTAATATCGAAACCTTTAATATTACCTGCTCTCAAGGAGAGAAACCTTATATGCTTGAGCTCTTTTTAAAAGAGCAAGGTGGGATGAAAGGAATTATCTTCGTCAATCGCAAAGAATCAGTAGAAGAAGTTCATAACCTTCTTATTGAAAAATTTCCTAAGCGCGCTTTTGCCAAGCTTCATGGTGATATGGATAAAAAGGATCGTGAAAAGCAAAATGCTGAGTTTAGAGATAAGAACGTTACTCTTGTTGCCAGTGATATTGCGGCCCGAGGTATTGATGTTAAAGGCGTGGTCTGGGTTTTAAACTACGACCTTCCGTTTGAATCAGTCTATTATCTACACCGTTGTGGTCGTACTGGTCGCTCAGGGGTTCCTGGTCGTGTTTTCAACTTTGTGAATTCAAGAGATCAAGGCCTGATTTCAAAAATTAATAAATCAATTAGTGAACAAACTCTACTACAACTTGACCCTATTGCGGGTGACAAGACTAGAGCGAAGATTGCAGTAAAAAAGAAAGCAACTCAGATTAAAAAGAAAGCTGATGCTAAAAAGGTTCCAGAAAAAAAGAAATATGTCGTAAAAACTACAAAGAAAACGCCCAGATACAAAAAACAGCAGCAAAAAAAGAAATAAAAAAAGCCCCGATATTCGGGGCTTCATTTTTTCTATCTGTATCGATTTAAATTAGAAATTAAACGGACGACACTGGAACATTTGTGGTTCAACTCTTTGTCTTGCATAATCTTTCGCTGCAGGAGCTGAAAGATCTAATCCTGAAGTTGAGTAAGCAAAGTTATAAAGGTTTTTAAACTCAGCTTCAAAATTATAGTTTTCACAAAGGCTATTAACACCTTGTTGAGCAAAATCGATTGAAGCAGCAGCGCTCATATCTAATCCTGAAGTTGAATAAGCAAAATTCTTTAGACGACCAAAAATTGAGATGAATTGATCAGCATCAGCGCAAGCGTATCTTGTTGACCAATCTTGAGCAAAATTAGTAGCTGCAGCACTGCTCATATCTAAACCTGAGCTTGAATAAGCAAAGTTTTTAACTTTAACAAAAGTTGATTGATATTCAGATGCACTCGCACGATCACATGTATATCTTGGAGCAGGAATTGGTGGAATTGGGCCTGGTCCTGGTCCTGGTCTTTGACCTAATAAGATATCTTTTGAACGCTCTAGAGACCTCACAAGTTGAGTCAGGTCACGCTCATCAAGACGATCAACATTACGATCAACCAAGATTTTCATTTGAAGAGAAAGCTTTTTAGCTTCAGCTTCAAGATTGGCGCGGTTTTGAACTGGCTGAGCCATTACAGAAAAGCTCATTAGTAGTGCAAGAAAAGTCATCATCTTCATGGATTCCCCCAAAGTTATTGATAGTGGGCTACATATATTAAATAAAAAATTCTTTGGCCCTACACCATGAAAGACTTACATCCCATAAAAACTCCATGCTAGAATAAAGCTATGAAAATATTTTTATGTTTTATCGTCCTTGTCATCGTAACTGGTTGTTCTTGCTCAAAAGAGGAGAGAACCTACTCCCCAACAGAAATGTGGTTTATTGCTCAAAAGGCTGATCCAACTATTATTTTAGTTCCTATTACAGATCCTGAAAAAAGAGTTCTATGTGAAAATTATCCGACAGATGGATGTATTCAAGGCAGTGGAAAAAGGATTCTTGTTTCCAAGGTTGAACTCATTACAATGCAATATGAAACCGTCCAGCAGGCGAGAGCTGCAGCTTTTCAGCTTGATCAATGGTATGCGGGAGACTGGATTTTTGATGATGTAACTAATGAACCAGTCTTAGAGAGCTTTGTGCAAAAAGTCTTTGAAGCAAAAAGACCGGCTTTAATTGCTGAATAAGCTTTTTTTAAAGATTTTTTCAAAGAGATTAATTTTTTCATTCCACTTTATTATCAATTCATGGCTCTGATCATAATTGTTTAAGATATCTTTAAACAACTTGATCCAACGACCTAGCTCTCCAGGTAAGATACCAAGCGCTTTATGGACCTTGATCAAATCAAACGAATCAGCTTGAATCGGCTTGGCTTCGAGCTGGATTTCCCAAAAGTTAACAATTCTTGGTATATGACTAGCAAAAGCATCAATTGGCGGTTTGAGAGGATGAATACCCTCTGATGTTGCGATTTTTCTAAAGTGATAACCGATCATGACATCAGTCGTAGCTAAAGTGTAAAAATCTGTAACGATTTTTTCAATTGTTGGATTCATAAAAAAAGAGCCTCATTCGTGAGGCTCAATTTTAACTTAATTATTTTGAAAGATCTTGTAGCGATTGACCAAGAGACTTAGAGCGCTTCATATGGAAGTTATTACGCTCATTCATCTCAGACTCTTCTTTACATCCGATACAAAGATCAGCTGTAGGACGGGCCATAAGACGCTCAAAACCAATTTCAACATCACAGTCTTGGCAAAGACCATAGATGCCTTCTTCAACTTTACGTAGCGCTTTATTGATTTTTTTCAAATAAAACATTTTACGATTTCTAAAGCGAAGCTCTTGAGATGTTTGAATGTTTACACTTGCTTCATCTAAAGGATCAGCAAGTTCATTCTTATCGAGAGAATAATTCTCGACATCTTTGCGGTCGTTAAGAATGTTCTCTTTTTCAGACATTAATAAGTCTTTAAGTTGAACAATCTGTTTCTCAATCAAATATGCATTTTCTCTGGCCATCGAGTCTACTCCTGTTAAGAGGACGGTGTGTGCGTCCGTGTCTCAAGCCTTACCAACAAACTTTGAACTCTCTGTGACCGCATCATGCGGGTGTGTAAAAAATTCAAAACTATGGACAGAGGTAAGATACGATTTTAGGCGGATAATAGACAAAGGATAAAGTCTTACAATTGGTGACTTCTAAGCGCTTAAAAACTCATAAATTCTTGAATTTAGCTTCACAAAAAGGACAGAAATACCAAAATTGACGATCAATTTGTTGTTGGCAACCATCACAAGTTACTAAATCTTCTAGGTCTTCAAATAATTCATTACCTGCTGCGAAAATATTTTTGCGTAGCGCTGCGATTGTGATGGGGTGCGCCTTATAACAACCAGGTAAAAGCGGGTCAGGGATAAACATTGCAGGTTTAACGTTTTTATCTGGTCTCAAATTCACTTTTATATCGACGGCTTGCTGAGCATTAAAATGCTCTTTGCCACCAGCATTGGTGGCTAACTTCAACTGTAGTAGCCTTCTTTCAAGCTCTTCTTGATCTTTAAAATTAAAATCACCGGCCATGATGACTCCATCTTTTTTCGAACATCTCTACCAATTGAGTAATGGCTTTTGCTCTTGGATTAATAAAAGATTTTAACTTCATTTTATTTTGAGAGATTTCTTTTTGTAAGAGCCTGCCTTGGGGGCCAATTTGGTCAATCGTTCTAAGTGACCATTCAACAAGCTCATGATTTTTTGAGTTCAAAAATTTTCGTAAGATTTCAATATACCGAGTTGTGATTCGATCACCTGAGCGAGACCATCTGCCGAGCATATGTTTCCACGAAGCCCCAAGCGTAAAAACCAAGGTTGTGTCTTCGAGATTTGACTCTAAGCTTTGATAAAAATGATCGTCAAATAGATCATAGCAATGACGTGTATGATCTAAAACACACATGATGGAGTTTATTCGTTGGTTATCAAGAGATTCTAAAGAATGTGTCCAAAGAGTTTTTATTTGATTCAAAACACCTTCAGAAAGCTCGAGATGAGGTCTCTCGTCTTTTTCTAGACGATTGATTAATTCCCCATAAATTTTATCAAATTCTTTTGATTCAATCATAGGTTTATTATGCCATTTCAAAGTCTATCAATAAAGAGTTGGGGCATTAGACTAAATCTCGTATAATATCTGCATGGTTAAGGTAAGTGAAATTACAAATATTCAGCTACTCAAGCAGATTCAAAAATATAATAAGATTCTAGAGCAGTTGCACAAAGAGCGAGATAAAAGAAGAGCTAGGGGAGAACCTGGGGCAGAGCTTTTTACTCCTCAAGAATTAGCACAAATGCGAGCAAAAAGTTCAGCTCCCAAAGCAAAGCCCCAGATTTCGGGTCATGGTCAAGAGTCTAACTCCAATGATGACTTTAGCTCTCCAGAATTGTCAGTCTCCGACGTTCAATTAGAAATCGACGTTGAAGAAATTGAACGTTTAAGAAATGAAGAGGAGAAGGCCAAGGAGTCAACTGACGAAGATACTGAAGAAGTACGCGTGACTCAGCTTCTTCAGTTATCAAAAGATCAAATTGCTGAGCTTAAAAAAGCTAAAAAATAATTAGTTTGATAAAAGAAATCTTAAAATTGTCTGACCAGAATTTTCACAGTTCGAAAACGCCTTATTTCCAAGAGACTCAGAAACATATCGAATAAGAACTTGATGAGTACCTAGTGACCATGCTTCTTGAGAATTGGCTAATAGAGTTGCACGAGTACTAGCGAACTCTTCAATGAGCTTTCTGTAATTGAAG
Organism: uncultured Halobacteriovorax sp.; assembly: GCA_964352405.1. Lineage (GTDB taxonomy): Bacteria > Bdellovibrionota > Bacteriovoracia > Bacteriovoracales > Bacteriovoracaceae > UBA4207. The sequence goes on along the minus strand of CAYGRY010000005.1, from coordinate 45,123 downwards.
TAATTTAAATTTGTCTTAGTTGAGTAATGCGGAAGTATAATATCTTGCCAAATTTCGAGAACAAGACGAGTAGGTGTTCCTCTTGGCACTTCAAACATTAAAGAGTTGATCTCTTCGACCGATTTTGCCTTCAGTAACTTTTTTGTCCAATCCTCAAAACCATCCCAAGGATTAAAAGAGTGAATCTGAATGAAGTTCTTATCAAATCGTTGCTTGAATAAAATACGATTGTCTTCACTCATCGTTTCATGAAGATGTGTCGCCATTAGTGAAGCTTTCTGCCAACGCTTAAGTCTTGGGTGATTCATAATCTTTGCAATATAGTCATCACTAAGATTTTCTTTTTCGATAAACTTTCGAAGTGTTGTAAATGAAAAAGCGTCTTTATGAAATCCCATTCTAGTCAGAAAGCTTTTAAACCAATTATTCTGCCTTAAACTTAATGCACTAACCTGAGAAGAACCTTCATCGACAAGTGGAATTAGAATATTGTCATCACGCATGGCTTTTAATGCCTCACGAGTAACTTGTTCTTGTCGCATATAAGCCTGATAAGCCTGGTCTCCACCAAGACTCTTTTTTACTTTTAAACGAATTTTAAGGTCAGTTATTTTTTGAGGTAAAGTTGAATAAATCACTTGATACGGGGTGACTGCTGAAATGGGAATCAACCAAGGTAGACCTAAATTCGATAAAATAATTGGGATTGTATAATCAGAAACAAAGCCCATGAAAATCGCAATCACAATACCAAAGCCTTTACGCTTAAACATTGTTTGGATACCAAGACTAGACCTTTTAAAGACATCAACTAGATTTTCCCATTGAATAAGTTGCCACGCTTTTTTAAATAATGATTTTTGTTCTGGGCCAAGAGAATCCATTCGTTCGAGATAAAATTCTGAAAAGCGTTCGCTCTTTTCTTTGAAAATTTTTGTTAATTGGCCACCATCATTCCAAGGACTAAGACCTGGATGGTCTCGATCAATTTGTGTTGCGACTTCTAAGATTAGTGAATTGAGTTTTAGTCGAAGCTCCATATCAGAAATAAGCTCTCGCTCAAGTTGAGCAGTACCAATAAGCTGTTCACGAGCCGCGAGGTCACTAAGATCTTGCGCATAGATAAAGAAGGAATGGAGTAGGACAACGAGCCCCATGATCACATGATTCATGAACTAACTTATCGTAAATACTGAGAGAAAACTTGATCAGAAAAATCATCTAAAAGACTTAAGTGTCCAGTATTACGAACCGATAAAGCTGTATGATGAGGTTTCTCAATATATTTATTTTAGTTCTAGCCATAGGATATACATCATCCTCGAAGCGAATTGTTCGTGCCCCAGCTTCAATTAGCAGTGAAGACCCTTGCCACTTGGCCATGCGAGAGATTTATTCGAGATCTAATCAGAGCTCCTCGCCTCAAGCTTTTGTTGATGAGGTTATCGATTTGAATCGTCTTATAGAAAGTGACAAGCTCTCGCCTGATGAATTTTCAAAGATTTATGATTCTCCAGAGTGGAGAGATTTTTTCGTATTAAAAGAATTTGATGCCAGCGATGAAGAAAAAATTATGATTGCTGGCTTATTGCAAAAAGCTGATCCTGACGCACCTATTGAAGCTTTGCAGCGAAAATATTCTTTGCTAATTGAATTTTGCGGCTTATAGTTTCACCCATGAAAAAAATCAACTTAGTTCTTATTGTCTCCCTTATGGGAATTTCTTTGTCTTCTCTAGCCGATTGGAAAAATACTTCTGAAGTGAATATTTTAAAGTCTGGTGGAAATACTGATGTCTCAGTTTACAACGTAAAATCTGAAACGAGTGTTGATTTGGGTAAGCATGCAGTCAGCCTTGATGGTCACTACACTTTAGGCGAAGCAGATAGCACGATTGATGCAAGAAATTGGTCGGCAAGATTAAAAGATGAATACACATATGCTGAACATTGGGCGGTTTTTGTCGCACAAAAAATTGCAGGGGATCGTTTTAAAGGTTATGAAAAACGCTATTTCACAGATATTGGTAGCGTCTACAAACTTTTCAATCTAGACGACAAGAAATCTAATATTGAAGCTGGTTATCGTTATGTGGTCGAGGAAAAAACAGATCATTCATACTCTCATAATAATCAATTAAGACTTTATGGGGATTATGATCAGAAGCTAAATAAAAACGTCTCTTTCAAGTTCTTCTCGGAATACCTAAAAGATATTGAGATCGGAGACGCTTGGGAATTCAACTTTGGCCCTTCAGTGAGTTCAACTCTTTCTTCAATTTTTTCATTAAAGGTTGGTTTTAAGGGAGAGTATAGAAATCTACCTGCCGTCACAGGTGCCCGAAAATTCGATTACACTTACACAACTGGCCTCATCGCTAGCTTCTAACCTGTAATAATTACGTATTCATACTGGCATAGACCCCTCTGGCATGTTACAACCCCGTTTTAAGACTAATCCGGGGTAGCTTTGTCTTTATTTGCGATTAATGCCATTTATAAGGCCTCAGAGGGTGAAGGCGTTCATATTGGAACACCTCAGGTTTTTGTGCGTTTTCAAGGCTGTAATATCGGCTGTGTAAACTGCGATTCAATCGATACTTGGGATTTTAACGCTGGAGAAAGATTAACTCTAGATCAAGTCCTAGCTCAGGTCATCGAGCAAGGTGGAGATAAGTTTAAGCGAGTTTCAATTACTGGTGGTGATCCACTTCATCCAAAAATTTTGCCACAAGTTTTAGAGCTTGTGTCCGTCTTAAAGAAAAAAGGCTATTGGGTTAACGTTGAGGCAGCTGGGACAAGAGTTGTGAGTGAGCTCTTTGATGCTATCGACTTTGTAAGCTTTGATTACAAAACTCCATGCACCAAAGTAAAGACGAACTTGTCTCTTGTTGCAAAGCTTGCAACTCAGTTTCCAAATAAATTTCAAATAAAAAGTGTAATCGAATCACGTATTGATTTTGATGATGTCGTCCAAGCTAAGAATGAACTTCATTCAATGCTCGCTCATTCTAGTGTCGATACAACATTTCCTTGGGTTTTAACTCCTGCCTTTAATCTTGGAGAGTCAATGCCGTTTGAGAGAGTCTTAGATGTTATTGCTTGGAATGAAGACGAAGCACAAGGCTTTCGCGTGATCACTCAGCAACATAAAATCTTGCATGGTTCTGAAAAGAAAAAAGTTTAATTAGGCGGCTTTTGAAAGTGAGTTAGCTTCTTCTTTTTGCTTAATCTCTAACATTTCCGTTCCGTACTTAGATAGCATCGAGAGCGTTACTAAAGAGTAACCATCTTTGTTGGCTTGTTCATATTCTTCATCTGTATATGAGGAAGTTACAACAACGAGTCTTGTATCGGCAGGGACTTTTTTAAGCGCAACTTTAATAAGTGCTTTGGCAGAGTTAAGTCTTGGAGCACAGTAAACAGCGTAGACCTTATCGCGTCTTTTATTGACGGCCATAAAGTTCCACATCGTACTTTGGTTCTTCGAAATAATCACTTCATGCTCAAACGCTTTAAACGTTAAAGTACATGAAGTAACAAAATTTTTGACCAAATTAGACATGGCTAACCTCACCCGTAATCAATGATATTTCTTTATCGGCTCTTTGCTTTAAAACTTGAGTAAATCTTGCGATTAATTAGATTTTTTTAAGAGTCTAAAAGTGCAGGTTTTTAGGACTTTAAAGGGTTTTTAAATTTAGCTGCTAAGTCCTTGATGGCGAGGGCCCAACAAAAAAGATAGCCAAGTCCGCCTAGAGGAATCGCCATGGCGATGAACTTTTGGCTAGTTACGGCGTAAAGCATACAGCCGCCGCTAAAAATCAGCATTCCTAGAGTCATGGCCCATCTAGATCGCTTAAACTCTAAGTTTAGGTTTTGGCTCAGACTGGCTAAGGCGAGGGCTCCAAGACCATGGTAGAAAAGATATTCAATACCGGTTTGATAAGTAGCGAGTTGTTTAGCCGACAAAGATTGTTCTAGTCCATGGGCTCCAAAAGCTCCAAATCCTACTGCGGCCATTAAGGCAGTGAATCCTAAAAGAGTAAACTTCACATTTTCAGGCATGATTTATCCTTTGGCCCAATTGGCAATTTGCGTTTTATCCGCAGGGTATAATGAGAATGTACCCATCGCCTTAGCAATGAGTTTTTCACCACATTTAATAACAGCATTGGCAACAATCAAGCGATTACCAATAAATTCAACTTCACCGTAGGCATCTAAATGATCACCGAGGATGGCGCGATTAAGATAATTAATTTTAAATTCAACAGTCGAACATAGATTTCCACTTTGAACAGCTTCAGTTAGAACTGCTACACCCATGGTCGCATCCATGACAGCGGCCAAAACGCCACCGTGACATTGTGTTGGACTAGCAAGGTGTCTTTCATCAACAGTGAACTTGTAATGAGAAGTTCCAGGCTTCGGTACGGTAAAATCTATAGCGAGAGTTTTATCGAAGCGACAGATTTTTCTAAAAACAATTTCTAATTCTTTAGGAGTCATAACTTAAAAGTCTCCCTTGATTACCACTTTTCTCGATTCCAGTTCTTATGTTCATCTGTTTTCCGGCCAAGCTTCCTGCATGTAAAGCATTGCTATCAGCCTTAGAGCTTGAACTGGTTGAAGAAAGTCTGCCGTAAACTCTTGCCAACATCTTCTGGGAAGAACTTTGCACTTTCATAAGAGCACTTTGGTGGAATTCTTTTTGAGTCGTTTGAATTTTTTCAACGTAACCACGAGCAACACCGGAGAAGAATGAATTCTTGGCGCGAAGCCCTTTGAGATTGTTGGTTTTTTTTGCCTTGCCCCAAAGACGCTCTAATTCATCTTGTAAAAATGCACTAACATATTCTGCTATTTTAACACTGGCCTGATCACCGACCACATCAAGGGCTACTTGACCTTGGCGTTTGGTAAAAACAGGAGCGACAAAAAATGTTTTTAAAATTTCATACACCGCGTGCATCTTAGCATTTGATTTTGGGCTAAACATGACCGGTAGGACATAAACCAGTTCATCATCATGATCTATTTCGAGGCGATCAAGATTATGTTTGATTAAAAGTTCATTAGCCTTACTCATGGCAAGTTCGGCTTCGTGAGTATTATCGGATTCACTTAAGGCCATTAATTTTTTTAAGCGAGATAAAAGTTTTTCAGTTTGAAGATCGCCTTCATAATGATCATTGGCCATAGCCAGATCAAGGGTCGCTTTAGAAATCTCATGATCGAAGCCATAGCGAGAGCAGATATTTTTAAACTCACTGCCGTGGGCTTGGATATTTTCACCGAAGTGAAGATGAGTCATCATATGGGCGATTTCGTGGCGAAGAATGTCACGGATAACGGCGTCCTTGGCCTCTTTCATCAAACGTGAAGATAATCCAAGACGCCATTGACTAGGATCATACTCCCCAAGTTTAGAAGAGTGATCGAAAATAACAAGATGAAGAGGGTAGAGTTTTTGATTCCACTCAAAGCGAGTGCGATGAAGTTTAAGGCCCACTTCCTGAGATAAAATTTCCCTTGCCATGGTTCGTACACGACGCAGGAAAATCTCAATCGTTGGGCCAAAAACTTCCAATGTTATTTCGTTTTAGATGTAATAGCTGCTTTTAAAAAGCCTCTATTCATACGGGCGATATTGCTGATGCTAATGTCTTTTGGACAGCTGGCTTCACATTCTGCTTCGTTAGTACAGTTACCAAAGCCAAGTTCATCCATCTTCTCAACCATAGCAAGAGCACGCTGATCAGCTTCAACTTCACCTTGTGGAAGAAGAGCAAGTTGAGAAATTTTAGCTGAAACAAAAAGCATAGCAGAAGCATTTTTACAGCTAGCTACACAAGCTCCACAACCAATACAAGCGGCTGCATCCATGGCAAGGTCAGCGGCTTCTTTTGGAATAAGAATTTCGTTAGCGTCACCGGCGTTACCAGTATTAACGTTAACAAAACCACCAGCTTCTATAATCCTGTCAAAGGCAGAGCGATCAACCATTAAGTCCTTTAGGACGGGGAATGCTCTAGCACGCCATGGCTCGATGACAATTGTGTCTCCGTCTTTGAAGCTTCTCATATGAAGCTGACAAGTCGTCGTTGCTTTTTCTGGTCCATGAGCTTGACCGTTAATCATCATTGAACACATGCCACAAATTCCTTCGCGGCAATCGTGATCAAAAGCAATTGGGTCGTCATTTTTAGCAACAAGCTGCTCATTAAGCATGTCGATCATTTCAAGAAATGACATATCAGGAGATACACCTTCAAGAACGTAATCGACGATTTGGCCTTTATCTTTTGTTGTTGATTGACGCCAAATTTTCAGATTGAGGGTCATATTATTTGAATCACTCATCTCTACCTCTTATTTGTATGATCTAGTTGCAAGGTGAACATTTTCAAAGCTTAGCTCTTCGATATTTCGAATCGGCTCGCCGTCTTCACCGGTCCATTCCCAAGCAGCAACATGACAGAAATTCTCATCGTCACGTTTTGCTTCACCATCAGCAGTTTGCATTTCTTCTCTAAAATGTCCGCCGCAACTTTCATGTCTGGTAAGAGCGTCACGTGCCATGAGCTCGCCAAGTTCAATAAAGTCAGCAACGCGGTTGGCTTTTTCAAGCTCAACATTAATCCCAGAATCACTACCAGTGACTTTAACATCCTTCCAAAATTCTTTTCTTAGGGCTTGGATTTCTTTGATTGCGCTATTGAGTCCTTTCTCTGTACGACCCATACCGACGTTTTCCCACATAATGTGACCAAGGGCTTTATGGAATGAATCCACTGAGCGTTTGCCATTAATGCTTAGAAGTTTTGAGAAGCGACCTTTAGCATCTTTCAAGGCTTGATCGAACTCAGGGTTATCGACAGTTACTTTTTCTTCATTTGGCTTTTCGCTGGCTAAGTAATTTCCAAGTGTATATGGAATCACGAAATAGCCATCAGCTAAACCTTGCATAAGAGCAGAAGCTCCAAGACGGTTAGCGCCGTGGTCAGAGAAGTTGGCTTCACCAAGAGCAAAACAACCCTTAGCACCAGTCATAAGATTGTAATCAACCCATAATCCACCCATAGTATAGTGAACTGCAGGGTAGATGCGCATTGGAACTTCATACGGGTTTTCATCAGTAATACGTTGGTACATATCAAAGAGGTTACCGTAACGATCTTTAATGACTTCGTAACCATCACGCTTAATCGCATCACGAAAATCTAGATAAACGGCAACACCTGTTTTACCAACGCCCTTGCCTTCATCAACTCTGTACTTGGCTTGTCTTGATGAAACGTCACGAGGAGCTAGGTTACCAAACGAAGGATAAACTCTTTCTAGGTAGTAATCTCTTTCATCTTCTGGAATTTCATTGGCAGGACGTTTGTCGCCTTGTTTTTTTGGTGCCCAAACTCGTCCATCGTTTCTTAAAGACTCAGACATAAGTGTTAGCTTCGACTGATTCTCGCCGTGAACTGGAATACATGTTGGGTGAATTTGTGTGTAACAAGGATTAGCGAAGTATGCGCCTTTCTTATAAGCCTTCCATGCCGCTGAACCATTTGAGTTCATGGCATTTGTTGAAAGGAAGAAAACGTTACCGTAACCACCTGTACAAAGAAGAACCGCATCGGCGCTATGTTTAGCGAACTCACCAGTGACGATATTTCTTGTGATAATCCCACGAGCTTTACCGTTAACCATCACAAGTTCAACCATTTCACTACGTGTATGGATTTTAACTTTGCCTTTTGAAGACTCTTTCATCAACGCAGAATAAGCACCTAGTAAAAGTTGCTGACCTGTTTGTCCTCTAGCATAGAAAGTTCTAGAAACCTGAGCTCCACCGAACGATCTGTTAGAAAGTGTTCCGCCGTATTCACGGGCAAAAGGCACACCTTGAGCAGCACATTGGTCGATAATATTATTTGAAACTTGAGCTAGACGATAAACGTTTGCTTCACGCGCTCTAAAGTCTCCACCTTTTACGGTGTCATAAAATAAACGCCAAACAGAGTCACCATCGTTTGGATAGTTTTTAGCAGCGTTAATTCCACCTTGAGCAGCAATAGAGTGAGCACGTCTTGGTGAATCTGAAATACAGAAAGCTTCAACTTCATAACCAAGTTCAGCTAGTGTCGCTGAAGCCGATGCTCCAGCAAGACCTGTACCAACCACGATGACTTTAAACTTTCTTTTATTTGAAGGGTTCACAAGTTTCATGTCGAACTTGTAATTCTCCCAAAGAGTTTTGATATCACCTTGAGGAACTTTACCGTCTAATTTTTTTACTTGTTGTTCAGAACTCATGCTTGAACTCCTTGGATATAACCATACAGTGCAAGTGACGCAAATCCAGCGCCGACAAAAATGGCATAAGTAATGCCCGCTTTACGTAGAAGTGGGGTGTAGCGATTATGGAAAATACCAATAGAATGAAAGGCAGACCAAAAACCGTGAGAGACGTGAATCGCCATGGCCACCATCGCAAACGCATACCATGCTGCACCGATTGGTTGAGCGAAAAATTCCATGACTGTTTTATAAAGATCTCTCATCTCAACGCCATTAATGGTTGTCATGTAGACAGTGCCATACTTGAAGTTGATTAAGTGAGTGACCAAGAAAATAAGAATGATCATTCCAGTATAAGGCATCGTTGAAGAAGCAAAGGTTGAGCCTCGACCAGTTTTCTGCTTGATATAATATTTTTCAGGTCTTGCTGTATTATTTTCTACCGTTAGCTTTGCCGCCATCGTGAGATGCACAAGAAATAAAACAATCAGTCCTGCTTCAGCTGTGTACAACAATGGTTTGTTGCTCACTAGTGCATGGCCGTACTGATTAAAGGCATCAGGGCTAATAATAATAAGTGTGTTTCCGGCTAAGTGGCCGAGTAAGAACCCACATAATAATAGTCCAGTCACGGCCATGATTTGTTTTTTAACCACGGATGATAGGAAATAGTTATGCGAGATGCTTTGCGTTGACGACGACATGGGCGAGGCTCTCCTTGCTTAGAGTCTGAAAGTCTTGAAATCATAAGGGATAACAAGAAACATCTTAGCCGATAGAATATCGTAGGTTAAGGATTTTCTTAAGTTAAGTGAGAGTATGTCTAAGCTATTTTGCTTCGCGTTTTAAAAATATCTAACTTCTCTTGACGGCGCATAGCGCACAAGGCATAAGAACCTCATTGGAGAACTATTATGTTGATGTCATTGATTAGAGTGCTAGCCCCTTTAACAATTCTTTTATTATCTTCACCTGTTGAAGCACAAAATAGAAACCCGAATCACAAGCTCACGATCGCAAAAGAAAACGCCGTCAAAAAAACGTCAATTGGTTTAGATGCGGCTCAAACATACGAAGAGCGAACCAATAACGCTTTAATGACTTTCGATAATACCCCAGCTCCATTTTTTACTCGCCAGGTTGGTGGAAATTTAGAACTTAGTTTTAATCTGAATTTAGGTGCAGCTTCATTTGAATACTTATCTTGGATTGTGATGGCCGGACTTGTTGATTACAATATTCAAGCCATTATCGTTAAAGACTTTAAAACATCTCTTCCTCGCTTTATTGAAATGGATCTTTTTGTTTTTTCTGCGGCCATGGAATATTACCAAGAGATTGGTTTTGCGACAGGTGGAGATATTGATTACGCCAATCATCCAAGATTTAATTATGCTCGTGATCAAATGCTTTCATTATCTAAGTTATTAGATCTGTGGAAAAATAATAAACCAGCATTTTTCGAACAATTAGTTCTTCGTAGGAAAAAACTTGATGGAAGTGTTTTAAGCATTGAGTCTTATTTGCAAAGAACAAATCTAACTCGCTCACAACGCCAAGCAGCTGAGCTGTTAGAGCAATTGTTCAGTCAAACTCTTCAATAAAACCTTTTCAATATTTGGTGAAGTCTTCACAATAGCAAAATGAAAGTTATCATTTTGATTCTACCAGTAGTTGGAAAAACTTAAATATTAAAATAAGGAGTAAAAGATGTCAGATAAAGCTCAGGCTGTTGGTCATATTCCATCAGGACTTTTTATTGTAACCACCACCGACGGCGAAAAGAAGGATGGCTATCTAGCCAGTTGGGTTCAGCAAGTTTCTTTCAAACCACTTGTGGTTGCACTTGGAATTCGCGCAGGTCGCCCTGGCTATGAACATATTATGGCCGGTAAACCGTTTGCGATTAATATTGTAGGTGAGCATGAAACTCAATATATGCGCCATTTCTGGAAAAGTTATGAAGTTAGTCCTTTTGGAGAAATCGATCACGTCATAAATGCCCAAGGTGGACTTGTCATCAAAGGTGCGAAATCAACAATTACTTGTAAAATGATCAGTAAAAGTCATCCAGGAGATCATGAAGTAGTCTTCGCTGAAGTAATTGCTTCAGATGTGAATGAGACAGAAGCAAAGCCTAAGGTTCATATCCGCAAATCAGGTCTTGATTATTAGAATAATTGTCTGATGAATGCATTATTCTTAATGCCAAAATATTGAGTTTATTAATTTATGTGATTTCAATAGCTTAGGTGGTGACGTCTGGGAAATTATATGATTTGAGACTCATTAAGTATTCTTTAGTCTATAAGAAAATTAGCCGATAAGAATAGTCTATGAGAATCATCTTTCTTTTCATATTTTCTCTAAGTGCAAATATTGCAAGCGGTAATATCTATGAAATTGCGCGTGCAAAAAATTGTGATGAGGAAATTAGTAAAGCTGATCCAAATTTTTTTAAAGAGAGTCACCTTCAGAATGATCTAAGTCACTGTGCTCTTGGTATTGGTAGTAATCAAGGAAAAGAAAATTGTACTAAGTTTGAATATATTCACACTTCTGGTGGCAAAGGTTATGAAAATAGAGATGTTGAATATAAAGCCAGTCCTAACGTCATGGTACCAGTAAAAAGAAATATTTCTTCTTGGTACAATAATACTGGCCTGTACCAATTAGAACAAGCAATGAAAGAAAGCGGCTCTTCAAGTTTTTGTCGCTTTTATGCGAAACAAGCAGTTATTGATAAAATTACGAATTGGTACAAAAAACATTGCTCTAATTCTCACAATTACTACTCCAATAAGAATTACTGTAACAACGCAAGAAGCACTGTTAATAACATTGGTGCATATATTGCGATTGCAGATGAGGCCGAAAGTAAAAAAGTAAATGATGAGAGTAATATATTTGCAAATCTTGGAGCTGAAACAGATTTTCAAGCTGAAACGGCCAAGTTTATTCCTAGATGGTGTAGTCATTTAAACAATGAATTAGCTAATGATAAAACACCTTATCAAAGTCAGCTTAGAGCGCAAATGAAACAAAATACAGTTGAAGTTGAACAACCAAAACTGGTAGCTAATCAACCAAATTTGGGATTGACACGGACTCAGACAGAGCAATTATTTAGGAAAGAATCAGCAGGTTTAGATAGAGGTAATGCACCAACTTCATCTCAAATTTATAATCAAGCAAAAGCTAATATAATGACTGGTCACCAGACAGTTTCTGAAGCCTTCAAGGCCAGTCCACTTAGTGATCCATCTTCATGTTCAAACTCATTAAGAGGCATGCATCTTGAAGCATTAAGATTTTTTGATGAAGCTGATAAAAATCTTTTAAAAGAACAAAAATCTCTTTGTGATAAAAAATATAAAGACTCAATTGAGGCAATCGCAGGTGAAGTTGATCCAAAGATTTGGGAAGAAAATAAGCAAGAATACATTAATGCTCTAACAAATGGCATGCCAAGAGATGCTCTATTAAGAGAAATTCAGAATATTCGTGATCGAGAAAGACTTCAAATGCTCGAGGTTTTAAAAGAAAGAAGAAGTGAGCGAGGGCAATCAGAATTACTCATGGACCCAAGTAGTTACTCGAAAGTATTAGCCGCTGGTAAAGAGGGAGCATTATCGCCAGAGAGCTGTGATCATAGTGGTTCAAGACACGGCATTGGTATTAGTGGAGCTCTTACTGCTGGTGCTGGAAAATTTCTACAGATTGAAGGTGGAATTGAGTGTTTGTCACAACAAGATCCAATTCAAGCGGCAATAGATGAGAGTAGTTTAAAGTTGAACTGTTATTGTGCCGCAGGCGGGGGCGCGAGTTATGGACTTGGAGTTGGTGCTTCGGCATCATTAAATGTAGGAAAAATTCAAACCTTCGGAGATTGTCGTCAAGCCGGTGATTATGAGGGGGGATTTCAAAATACTGGGGTTGGTTTTGGCGGGTCAGTACTTGGAGTTGATACTGCCTTAAGTGCTACCATTGGTATTGGTATTGATCAAGGCCGTGGCAACATTGCTCTTAGAGAAGCTAAGTTTGGTGGCAATGGTCAAAATTCAGTAAAATTCAAAGAGCAAATGGAAAAGTTTTTTCAGTTTGCAATTAATAGAACAAGCAAAGATAGAAAATATGCTTTAGGTGCAGTTGCATTAACTTCATATATATCAGAACAAGAAGTGATTCGTGGAATTAAAGGTATTGGTTCTTTGTTGTTTCAGTCACAAGTTAACAAGCAAATTGAAGAACTTAATCCAGAAGTAAAAGAAAATAATCTAGACAGTATTCTCATTAACGATTCTCCTCTAAGTGATGGTGAAACGACCAAATTTTTTCACCAACCATTAAATGAACTTTTTGACGAGTATGTTCAGACCGTCGGAGGCGATGAAGAACAATATGACAGATTAAAAGTCTTTATGGATCAGATGTTAAAAGATGAAAATGGAAGATTAGGTGGTGGGTTTCTAGGTAAATGTCATGGCTTTACGATTGGTGCTTCTGTTGGTGCAAGCTTGCCGGGGGGGGCACCTCCATTTACTCCGAATTTATCAAAAACCTATACTGAGTATGTGAATGTGTTTGATGTTGAACTGAATGGTAAAAATACACTTTGTGGTGTCTTAACTTTTGGTATTGGAAATGGAATTGGTAATTCATTAGCTGCTGCCGGCTATAATAATGACTGTGCTCAGATTGATACTAAGAAGAACTTGTTCAGTGCTTGTGCGGAAGTTGGTGAAAAAGCATTAAAAAGTAAGTATGAACTAGAACAGTTACTGGATTATGAATCAACTCCTTATCAAGAGTATAAAAATCCTTATAAACCAAAAACTATGTTCGATGATACATATGATGCTGGTAAGCATTTTGCTGAGAGTTTTAGAAGAATGCATGAAGTATCATATTTTGATTATCATGATAATGTTCTTTACGGCGAAGCAGCTTCTTCAAATATTCACTTGCAGCTATCAGATCTTAAAAATTGTGGTCTGCAATAGTTTTGATTGATATTCGTAGTCATCATGATGTGTATTTGTTAATCATTAGCCATCGAATTGAATATCCTCAAGACTATTTTGTTAATATTGAAAACCAGAAGAATTACGCTAAATCTTCACGGTGAAACTTTCAAAGTCGAAATCGATATTGTTCAAAAAGAGTCGCGTAAAATTTGGTAAGACTGAGATTTTTCCAAAGATAAAAAATTATGAGCGATATCGCAGCAGCAGTTGGACATATTTCATCAGGTCTTTTTATTGTAACAACTGCTGAAGTCTTAGTCTCAAACGTTTTTGAGAGTGAGGCTAAGCCAAAAGTACATATCAGAAAATCTGGTTTAGATCACTGAGCCTTACAAGGGGTGACGTTCGCTATAACTTTTATTGCAACGTCATTCCAAGTTTTGCCTTCATGAAGAGCACGACAGGTTTTTGAAATGGAGGCAAAAGCACTTTCAATAGCAAAGTCAAAAATATCGAGTGTACCTGACAAAGTTAGAACATCATCTTTAAGATCTGGAACTAAAGAAACATCTACTGATTTTTTTCCCATCTTTAAACTTACACGAGCCAAACCTTTTTCTATTTTATTTACTTTTGCAGAGGCTTCTTTTCCTATGAGTTTAAAAAATTTATCCTTTAAGTTTGCATCCCTTGCAGTATTTCCACTGCTTGGAGTTAAAAGATTTATGGTTAGGCTAGCTCCATGAATCAAATCGTCAATTGTTTCAGCCTTTGTCTTTCCTTCATGCTTTATATCAGTGAAAACGCCACTCACTCCAACTTTTGCAGCGGTTTTATAGCCAGTCCATTGAACCTTAACGGAATCCTTTTGAAGCTCTAGGCAGGCGTGAGTTGTGAGCGGAAGAATAAAAAGCATAGTCAGTAAGTAGCGCATTTGTTAATCCTTTAAAAAATGAATAGTAAAACAGAATACCCACAAGACTTTTTTGTTAATATCGATAGCGACCAACATCGTCTTGGTAGGATTACGCTTAATTTACACTCAGATGGCTTCGTCGTCGAAATTGATATTGTGCAAAAAGAGTCTCGAAAGATTTGGCATCATGTAGACACGCTCTACAAACTAGAGCAGGCTGATGACGCACTTCAAACTGCAGTTCAAAGACTCTCTCAGTTTTTAGCTGGCCGAGGTTAGATAAGATCGTCAGATGCTCGTCGCGAAAAACTGGCTTTCGTCAAAAATATGACTGCCTTTGAACGTTCGATTTATATAAAATCATATAGTTAGTTCCAGAATTAGGACTTTTAAAAGTTGGCACACTCTATGCAATAGGTATTAGTGTGTGTGTGTAGGAGCCTAGAATCTAGGATTGATTCAAAACTCCATCAAATGTCTCTCGAAAAACCCTAGTGAAAGCTAGGGTTTTTTGTTTTTAGGCTCCAAAAAATTTCATTTAATATTTAAACTTGAAGTGATTGCTTAACAAGCTCGGCGCAAACCTTTGCATCTTTAGCAGCAAGGTCGTCAAACATTGGATTGTACTCATAGAGACCTACGAGTTTGATATCAACTTTCGAAAGATAACGACTTAAGAGCCTATGAATGAAGTTTAGTGGCAGTCCAAGTGGATTGACTGCACTTACTGCACTGAACTCATAACCTTTGATGGCATCAAGATCGAGACTAAAAACGGTGAGCTCTTCGTTCTTTATATCTAATATTTTATCAACCAGATTAGCATCGAGATTATTAAAATAATCAAGTTCTTCTTCGAGTTTACTAAGAAGGTGAACATTCATTTCAATTGAATTCCAGTTTGATTCAACATTGGAAATTTCTTGAATGCCTAATTGAGTCACTCGAAGATTATTTTTTAAATTATTTTTGAGTTGTCTAAATGGAGTGCCTGAATGAAAAAAATCATCGAGACGAGTATCGAGATGAGCATCAATATTGATGATATGTATTTTCTTGTCGAAATGTTGTGCCATGGCCATGACTAATGGATAAATATGGTCATGACCTCCACCAAGGTGACATATGTGGGTTCTTTTAAAGAGATCGAGAGAACTTTTAATATTCTTAATTTCTAGTGATTGCATTTGATTGAAGTCTAATTCACCGCCAGCGACTTCCACGATTTGAATTTTTTTATTATCTTTTGAATGTGAGGCAAATTTCTTAAAAGCATTGATGATACAGCTTGGGCCAAAAGCCGCTCCACGCCGACCACCATTGCGAATTACTCCTATATCGTTGGCAGCTGTGAGAATAATCTTTTCACATTGATCATCACTTATGAACGATTTGATTTGATCTTCACCACGACGGCTTAAAATCTTTTGAATCTCTTTGTGACTTTTATCTTGGGGTTTCATGCATGGCAGGATAACATAGTTATTATGAAACAGCATTCAGATCATGATGGACAGTGGTTCATTTTTAAAGGTGATCAACACCGTGGACCTTACCAAACCGATGAGATGGTTAATCTTTTCGCGCTTGGGGTAATTGGTCATAAAGATTTGGTGTGGAAAGAGGGTGGTGGAACGTGGCTTCCATTTGCTGATCAAACAATTTTTAAAGATCTAATTTTCAAAGAACAAGCTGAGATAGAAGAAAAGCCTCCAATATCATCTCCAGAAACAATTGAAACAGACCAAGATCACAATCTTCTTTTGCGTAGCGCAAGTGATGTAGATATTGAGTTGCCGCCACTGCCTGACGAAGTTTCAATGGCCATTGATCATGTTGCCATCCACGATTCACAGTTAGAGTCGTCCCTAGATGAGACCTCTCATCAAGCCCAGGTACCAGATCTTCCGCGTCAACACCAACATGATATAAATACTGATGAAGATAAGACGTCCCCCAATATAAATTTTGAATCTTCAATAATTGAAGATAATGATACATCAAGACCATGGCTTAAAATTGGTGCTGGTATCGCTGCTGGATTTGCACTTCTTGCTACTGTTGTTTGGTTTACTCAATTCAGATTGCAAACTTATGATTTGATTGGTCTTGAGGCTGCCGATATCGAGCAATTTAATCAAGTCATTATTGATCATAAATCTGCTCATATTGTTCGCATGACAAAAGACTCAAACGTCATTTGGGCCGCAGTTCCAGGAGTCTTAGAAGGTGAAGCCTTTTTAAAACTCGCTAGTATACCTGGACGTATCTTATCAACAGACACCGTCGAAATTATGTCTCAAGGGGAGCTGGTTCAAGGACTCGTGCCGTTTAAGCGATTTGAATTTGTTCAAACTACGAACTGGATTCGCGGTGAGTATACTTATGAGCTTGCTGTTAAACCGAAGGGAACGACTGCAAGACTGGCATCAATACTGTCAGCATACCCATGGTTTAAGTCAATGGACTGGGTTCAATTTAATTCTCGTGGTTATGTCTTTCAAGGACGATTAAGTTTCTATGAAGGTTCGGCCAATAAGTTTAACGGTGATCTTCAAGAGTTTAGAGAAAAGATTTGGGACTCACTTTCAAAGCCGTTGCAGTATCGACTTGAAAAATATGAAACACTTTCTCAGATGGCCAGTAAGCTTGATGAATTATGGCACCAACGTCTTGATGTCGCTGTTACTTGGCGAGCTTTTAAAAGATATGATCAAGGATACGCCAAAGACATTGCACCGGTTCTTCAATCTTTAATTCTAGATTCAATGGATCAGGCGACTAAGCTTGAAGAGCAAAGCCCGATGCTTTCAAGGCTATATCGTGAGATAGAAGAGAGTGCTAAACAACTTGGAGAAGTGGCAAGCTTATTATCAGCTGAATCAAAAGCGATCAAACAGTATAGAAAAGCAGATAAAACAAAAATGAAAGCACGCTTTAAAGAACTTTATGAGCCTCTAAAATTAAAAATTGATCAGCGACTAACTAGTCTTAAAAAAGATATTGAAGAACTTAAAACCAATTATAATTCAAGTCTTTGAATCGTAGACTTAGTGGTTGCTTGTGGTTGGTTTACGGCGAAGCCAGTTTTTATATCCGTGACAACCTTAGAACCCCAATATTTAGGATCGTGCTCATAAATAATGGTGAGATCTTTCTCGATAATAAAATCTAAAAATTGACGCTTATCTTTGGTCGTAACACCTGGAGAAATGTCGTAACCCATAACCCAAGGGATATGAACGTGATTTGAAGTAGGAATCAAATCAGCCAGGTAAATAAATTTATTGTCATACGGGTGCATTAAAAAAGGTGTATGCCCGTGTGAACATTTGAAGTTAAGTTCTTGTCCATCATCATAAGTTAAAAGTGTTCCGCTTTCTCCCTCATGCCAAACGATCTTATTTCCTGTGCGGTAAAAATCGACAATAGGATCAAAGTTATGCGCATGAAAAGAGCCGCTATCACGCTCTGTAGGTGTGTGAGCATAAGCCCAATGATCACGGTGAAGATGAAGATTTGCATTTTTAAAGACGGCTTCGAGCTCGTCTTGCTCGTTCTTGACGCCAATGCCACCAACATGATCGAAGTGCAGGTGAGAGATCACCAGATCAGTCACTTCGGATGCTTTTCTTCCCATCGCTTCGATAGCTTTGGCTAAAGGATTTTTTTCTCCGCGTACATCAAAGCGACTATCAAACTTATCGCCGTGATAATCGCCAATTCCAGTATCAATAATAATGAAGCGCGTCTTAGTTTCAATCGCTAAAACACGTAGCGCCATATCAACCCGATTAGATTCGTTGGCTTCATGAACTTTATTCCACAAAGGTTTTGGAATAATCCCATACATCGCGCCTCCATCGAGACGAAAATAGGCAGGCTCTAAAGTATGGTATTTTACACTCATGATGTTATCTCCAAGTTATCCACAATCATTCTCGCAAAAAAGCATTTTGTCTGCAAAGATCTCATAAAAATCAACGGTTTTGGGCGCATTGCTCCTTTCAGGATGCGATGCCACCCCTTAATATGAGCCCATCTAAACTGACACGCTGAGTGCAACTGCCAAACGGAAATTTTCCGAGGAGAAATTCATGAACGTGCACGAATACCAAGCCAAAGAACTTATGCGCCAATTCGGCATCAAGGTTCTAGCCGGTAAAGTTGCTAAGACTGTAGATGAAGCAGTCAAAGTTGCTGGAACTTTAAAAACAAAAGTATGGGTTGTGAAAGCACAAATCCATGCGGGTGGAAGAGGTAAAGCTGGAGGAGTTAAGCTTGCAAAAAGTCTTGATGAAGTTAAGACTCACGCAACAGACATCCTTGGTAAAACTCTAGTCACTCACCAAACAGGACCTGAAGGTAAAAAAGTATTAACACTTTTTATCGAAGAAGGTTGTGACATCGATCACGAGTACTACGCAGGACTTGTTCTTGATCGTGCAACTGGCAAGATCACTTTTATGGCATCTTCTGAAGGTGGCGTAGAAATCGAAAAAGTTGCTGAAGAAACACCTGAAAAAATTATCAAAGTTGCTATCGATCCTGCCGTTGGCTTCACTCCATTCGTTGGAAGAAAGCTTGCTTACGGTATCGGTATGAAAGATAAAGAAGTCATCAAAAAAGCATCGGCTTTCTTTGAAGGTCTTTATAATCTTTATGTTGCTAAGGATTGTACGATTGCTGAAATCAATCCACTTGTGACAACGAAAGACGGTGACGTTATCGCTCTTGATGGAAAACTAAACTTTGATGACAATGCGTTGTTTAGACATCCTGAAATTGAAGAGATGCGTGATCCAACTGAAGAAAGTGAAAAAGAATTAGAAGCGGCTAAATACGGCCTTTCTTATATTTCTCTTGATGGCAATATTGGCTGTCTTGTTAATGGTGCTGGCCTTGCTATGGGTACAATGGACATCATTAAGCTTCATGGCGGAGAGCCTGCCAACTTCCTAGACGTGGGCGGCGGAGCGACTAAAGAGACTGTTCAAAAAGCATTCTCAATTATTCTTTCTGATGAAAAAGTTAAAGCCATTCTTGTGAACATCTTTGGTGGAATCATGAAATGTGACATTATCGCTGAAGGTGTTGTTGGTGCTGCGAAAGAATTAGGGGTTAAAGTTCCTCTGGTTGTTCGCCTTGAAGGTACTAACGTAGCTCTTGGTAAAAAAATTCTTAATGAATCAGGTCTAGCGATCATTGCAGCTGACGATCTTGCCGATGCGGCGAAAAAGGTTGTCGATGCTGTACAAGGTAAGGGGGCATAATGGCCATTTTAGTTGGACGCGACACCAAACTCGTAACAGTTGGTTTCACTGGTAAACAGGGAACTTTCCATTCTCTTCAATCTCGCGATTACGGTACTAACTTTGTTGGTGGCGTAACTCCTGGTAAGGGCGGAACAGTTCATGAAGGTTTTCCAGTTTTTAACACAATGAAAGAAGCCGTGGAAAAAACAGGTGCTAACGCAGCTATGATTTTTGTTCCACCTCCTTTTGCAGCCGATTCAATTCTTGAATGTATTGATGCGAATATCCCTTTGATCATTGCGATCACAGAAGGTATTCCAATCGTTGATATGATCAAAGTAAAGGGAGCTCTTAAGGAATCTAACTCACGCTTGATTGGACCAAACTGCCCAGGCATCATTACTCCAGGTGAGTGTAAGATCGGTATTATGCCAGGTCATATTCATATGCCAGGTAAAGTCGGTGTTATCTCTCGTTCAGGAACACTAACTTACGAAGCGGTTTATCAATTAACTCAAAGAGAAATTGGTCAATCAACTTGTGTTGGTATTGGTGGAGACCCAGTTAATGGAACAAACTTCATTGATATGCTTGAGCTGTTTGAAAAAGACAAAGATACAGAAGCTGTGATCATGATTGGTGAAATCGGTGGATCTGCTGAAACAGATGCTGCTCGTTGGATCCAAAAGAACATGACTAAGCCTGTAGTTTCATTTATCGCTGGTGCATCTGCTCCTGCCGGTAAACGTATGGGTCATGCTGGAGCGATTATCTCTGGTGGAGATGATACAGCTGAAGCAAAATTTAGAATTCTTGAGCAATGTGGAATCAACGTTGCGAGATCACCAGCTGAACTTGGTGAGACAATGGAAAAAATATTAAAAGCTAAAAACGGTTAATTGAAAGGAGCATCTAATGGAAAAGACATTTAGTATCATCAAGCCAAACGCAGTAGAAGATAACAATATTGGTAATATCGTAGGACGTTTTGAAAAAGAAGGCCTTCGTATTGCAGCTGCTAAACTTGTTCACCTTTCAAAAGAGAAAGCTGAAGGTTTTTATATTGAACATAAAGAGCGTCCATTCTTTGGATCTCTAGTTGGCTTCATGACTTCAGGCCCAGTTCTACTTATGGTTCTTGAAGGTGAAAACGCTGTAGAGAAAAACCGTAAGATCATGGGTGCAACTAACCCAGCTGACGCTGAAGAAGGTACACTTCGTAAGCTTTACGCTAAATCAATCGAAGCTAACGCTGTTCATGGTTCTGACTCAGCAGCTTCTGCTGAGCGCGAGATTAACTATTTCTTTGATAAGAATGAAGTTATTGGTCGCTGGTAATATCTATATAAAAAGCATTTAGTAGAAAGCCCCCTTATATAGGGGGTTTTTTTTATCTACAAACATTAAGATCAACAAGTGATTGATGCTTTTTTCTAATTTTAGTTTCGGCGTTTAATTTGGAGTTTAGACCACTGATAACTGAGATCTTTCTAATATCGGATCCAGAAGTTAGGTCTAAGTTTTTAGTTTTAAACAGATCGTCTTGCGAAGTAGCAATAACTTCAGTCTTTAATTCTCCCGTTTGAGTGTGTTCATAGTGTCTAATAATTGAGCATTTTTTTGCTTTTCGAGTGAATTCATCAATGGCCTGATTTAAGTCATCTTGAGAAATTGTGTATTCTTGTAATTCTGATGGAACCTGACAGTTAGGTGCAACAATATAAGAAACACTTTTATTCCAAGATATAAATTTATCGCTTGCTAAGTTGATTGTGTTTGGAAGATCTGCACCAGTTTCAAGACTTCCAATGGTGAGTTGACCTGTATTCTTACAGTAATTATCTGATCCTTCAGACGGGAGCAGTTTAACGTTGCTGTAGCTGTAGTAAGCTTTTACGGCTTCACATTTTACTTCACATGGACTTGGTAAAGTAGCGTTAGCCTTAGGTAGGATTAATAATGAGAAAACTAGCATTGTCCATTTCATAGATAACTCCACATAGTTGGTAGTTGTGATTTGTTTATTAGGGGTATTATGCTATGCGCAACAAGCGAAAGCCATGCTTTTCTATGATCTGTGTAAAGATTTCATATTTAGCTGCTATTAATGCTTTTTACTCAAAGCTTGTTATGTCATTGGGTGCTTCACCCAGATAAGTTAGCCTAAAAAGCTTAACCTAAAGAGTTACGAACCATGTCATTATTACAACATGCGTTGTTGGGAACGACACTTCGCGCTATTATCACACGGTATTGTACTCCTTTGGAGGTTTATGTGACTTTTAATATTGGTGATTACGCGGTTTGCCCCGGTCATGGTGTTGGACAGGTTATTGACCTGAAAGAGACCGATCTTGGTGGTGAAATCAAGACGTATTATTCAGTGAAGATTATCTCAAATGGCATGACAGTGATGGTTCCAACCGACACTATTGATGGCATTAGAGGATTAGTCGGTAGCGACGAGATCGATTTGGTCTATAAGTTATTGAATGATCATGAAGTAGATGTCGATAATTCCACCTGGAACAGACGTCATCGTGAATACATGCTTAAAGTAAAAACAGGCTCTCTTTTAGAGATTGCCGATGTTCTACGCGCTCTTTTCTTGCTTAAAAATCGTAAGAATCTAAGCTTTGGTGAAAAGAAAATGCTGGATCAGTGTAAAGATCTAATCGCTCAAGAAATCTCACTTTCTAAAGGTGAAGAAAAAACTAACGTTAAATCGAATATAGATTCATTTTTTAATTAAAGACATGCAGCAAAAGCAAAGCTTTTGATGCGTAGTCTTCCTTGATGATTGGCGAAACGTCAGTTTCGCCCAAGCAGCAATGATAATAATCGACTTTTAATGCAGATTCTTCCTTCTTAAGCTACAATAACTAGGCTTAGGGAGGCGCCAGTGGCTCACGAAATCAAAGTCTTTAATAATTTATCGAGATCAAAAGAAGCATTTAAACCTATCCAGCCTGGAAAGGTCGGCTTCTACTCTTGCGGACCCACGACTTATGACTTTGTTCACGTTGGTAATGGTCGTTCATTCGTTGTAGCAGATCTCATTCACAGAATTTTTCTAGCTCTAGACTATAAAGTCACTTATGTTCGAAATTTTACCGACGTTGATGACAAGATTATTGAGCGCGCTAATGAATTAAAAGTTGGAGCTTTAGAACACGCCCAGAAATATGTCGATGAAGTACTGACTGATATGGATAGTCTTGGCATGTTGCCAGCAACCCATACGCCAAAAGTAAGTGAAACCATGCCCGAAATTATCGAAATGGTTAAAACTCTTATTGAAAAAGGGTATGCCTATGAAGTTGAAGGCGAGGTTCTTTATAGCGTTCCTAAGTTTAAAGAGTACGGCAAACTTTCCAAAATTAATCTAGAAAGCCTTCAGCATGGAATTCGTGTTGAGGTTGATGGTAAGAAAAAGCACCCATCTGACTTCGTTTTATGGAAGCCTGCCAAGCCAGGGGAGCCTTCATGGGATTCTCCTTGGGGCAAAGGCCGTCCGGGTTGGCATATTGAATGTTCGGCCATGTCGAAGAAATTTTTAGGCGATAGCTTTGATCTACACCATGGTGGCATTGATCTGATGTTCCCTCACCATGAAAATGAAATCGCTCAAAGTGAAGCTGCTAATGGCTGTAATTTTTCTGGCTGTTGGGTACATAATGAATTTTTAAATTTTGGCAGTGAAAAGATGTCAAAGTCCCTCGGCAATGTGGTGACAATTAGAAAGTTCGTTCAAGAGTTTGGAGGAGAGATCCTTCGCCATATGCTGGCTTCAGTTCATTATAGATCTAAAATGGATTGGAGTGATGATTTGATAAAAAGAGCACTTGATGAAGTCGAGCGCCTGCATATTTTTGCTTTAGAAGTTTCGTCAATGAAAGTAGGCGAACATGAATCTGGTTTAAGCGAGCTTGAAGCGTGTCTGCCTAAAATGCGTGATGAACTCGCTAATGATTTTAACGTACCTACGGCGCAGCTAGCTTTTTATAGCTTTATGAAAACAGTGAATCGTGAGTATCAAGGCAAACAGCCATCAGCGAAAGTCTTAAAGATTATTAAAGAAACTATCGAGTTTTTTACTCTAGCGACTGGTCTTATTCATCAAGATGCAAATGCCGTTTTAGAGAAGGTTAACGCCGCTAAGGGAAAGCTTTCTGGTAAGGCCGGCACTCTTGATGACGCCGCTATTGAACAACTGATTAAAGATCGAGGAATTGCTCGTGCCAATAAAGATTGGGCCACAGCAGATAAAATTCGCGATCAGTTTAAAGCAGCCGGCATTGTACTTAAAGACAATCCAGATGGAACAGTTAGCTGGTCATACGAATAAGCTAAACTAGATTAATCTTTTGATTTTTATCCAAGCAGTATTCTTTGGCGATATCGCGTAGATTATAGTGACTGGCCATGGAGCGACCGTAGGCTCCAGCATCAGCGATGACGAGATAATCCTTAGCCTTCAGTTCTGGAAGTTCTCGTTGCTTAGCAAAACAATCTGTCGTTTCGCATATAGGTCCAACGACTTCCCATTTCATTGTCTTATCGTTTTTAATTTCTAGTGGGTAGATTTCATGGTGAGCTTCATAAATGGCAGGACGAGCAAAATCGTTCATTCCGGCATCAAGAATAGCAAAGTTATAATCTTCTGAAGACTTGGTTCTGACAATTTTTGAAACAAGTACTCCACAGCGAGCAGCAATGAAGCGTCCTGGTTCAAAGACTGTCATGATTTTATCTTTTTGTTTGAGTCCTAATAAAGCTTCGCTAACCACCGCCATATATTTTTGCGGGCTAGAAACTTTATCCTCATCTTCAATTGAATAGTCGATCCCAAGACCACCACCGACATCAATAAACTTAAGTGGGTGAGGAACTTCGTTGGCCAGTCCAACCATTTCTTTAATAGCTTGAGAAGTTGCGGTTAAGTCGGTTAACTGACTTCCAATATGAATCGAAAGACCAACTAAATCGACGTGCTCCCAAAGTGACATATCTTTAATGAGAGCTCTAGCATCTGAAGTTAGCATTCCAAATTTATGAGATTTATTTCCAGTAGAAATATGTTTATGGGTGATGACGTTTACTTTTGGATTAATTCTTAAAGCGACTTGTGCTTTAACTCCAAGTTCCTGGGCACATTCAGCGATCATCTCCATTTCACTTACACTTTCAACATTAATCGATAAAATACCGGCTTGAAGGGCGGCCCTAATTTCTTTTTCATTTTTGGCCACACCTGAAAAGACAATTTTTGAAGCATCAATACCACTTTCAAGAGCGCGCTTCATTTCTCCCCCTGAGACTGTGTCAGCGCCTGAACCTAGGCTTGCAAGAGTGCTAACGAGCCATGGGTTAGGGTTAGCCTTAAGAGCAAAGCAGACTAGGGGATTAGGAATATTATTGTCTTTGGCCGCACCGATAAATGAAAGGTACTGCTCAGTAAGTACCTTCTCGCTATATAAATAAAAGGGAGTTTCTATATTTTTGACAATTTCACTCAGTGATTTGCCGTCAAAATGTAGAATAGACGATTTCATTTCTAATGGGGCGCGGGCAGTTTTTTTCATAGCATCATGCTACCTTTAGAATTGTTAAACGAAAACTAGGATGATGATGGAAACGCCTTTTAAACTTGAATCTAAATACTCCCCAGCTGGAGATCAGGGACAAGCTATAACTCTGCTTGAAGAAGGCTTTAAAGAGGGTAAGAAGTTTCAAACACTTCTAGGTGTCACTGGCTCTGGTAAGACATTTACCATGGCCAATATGATTCAAAGACTAGGTAAAAAAACTTTAATTTTGGCCCATAATAAAACCCTTGCGGCTCAGCTTTATGCAGAGTTTAAAGAGTTTTTTCCTCATAACGCTGTGGAATATTTTGTTTCTTATTACGACTATTATCAGCCCGAGGCCTATGTACCAGGTTCCGATACTTATATTGAAAAAGACTCCTCTGTTAATGATGAAATCGATAAACTAAGGCATGCCGCCACCAGATCACTATTAGAACGAGATGACGTTATCGTCATTGCTTCGGTTTCTTGTATTTACGGTATTGGTTCTCCTGACGAATATAAAGAACAACGTTTTAAGCTGTTCACAGGGGACAGACTCGATCGTGATGATTTTTTAAGAAAGCTTGTGGCGATTCAATATGAACGCAATGATATTGATTTTACTCGTGGTCGTTTTAGAGTCAGGGGAGATTTAGTTGAGGTTTTTCCAGCGCACGAAGACGCTAATGTTATTCGTCTCGAATTCTTTGATGATGAATTAGAAAATATTACGATTGTCGATCCGCTTCGAGGAAAAGTCATTGATACATTAACGAGTGTGACGATTTATCCTAAGTCTCACTATGTTGTCGGTGAAGAAAAACTTAAGAGTGCCATCGAGGCTATTAAAATTGAATTAAGACATACGCTTCAAGATTTGCAGGCACAAGAGAAGTTAGTCGAGCGTCAGCGTCTAGAGCAAAGAACGATGCTTGATCTTGAGATGCTTGAAGAGATTGGCTTTTGCTCGGGTATTGAAAACTACTCTCGCCATATGACTGGAGCACAGCCTGGAGAGCCACCTCCGACATTAATTGACTTCTTTGGTGACGACTTTCTTTTTATTATTGATGAGTCCCATATCACTTGCTCTCAAGTTGGTGGCATGTATAAAGGGGATCGCGCTAGAAAAGAGAACTTGGTCAATTATGGCTTTAGGCTTCCAAGTGCACTTGATAATAGACCTTTAAATTTTCAAGAGTTCGAGTCGAAATATTCTAAGGTTATGTTTGTATCGGCTACTCCCGGAAACTATGAACTAGAAAAAACTGGGGGAGAGTTTGTTGAGCAAATTATCCGCCCTACCGGACTTTTAGATCCAGTTATAGATGTTAGAGATGCTTCAGGACAAGTTGATGATTTTTTAGTTGAAGCTAAAGCTTCGATAAAGAAAGGCTTTAGAGTACTAGCGACAACGCTTACAAAAAAATTAGCAGAAGAGCTGACTTCATATTATCAAAGTGTAGGGATGAGAATTCGCTACCTTCACTCCGACATTGATACATTGGAGCGAATGGAAATCTTACGAGATCTAAGGCTTGGAGAGTTTGATATCTTAGTTGGTATTAACCTTTTAAGAGAGGGCTTGGATTTACCAGAAGTCGCTTTGGTTGGAATTTTTGATGCTGATAAAGAGGGATTTCTTCGCTCCGAAAGATCACTGATTCAAACAATTGGACGAGCTGCAAGAAACTCAGAAGGACGAGTCATTCTTTATGCCTATAAAGAAACAAAAAGTATGGCAAAGGCCATAAGTGAGACAAAAAGAAGGCGGACTATTCAAGAGGATTTTAATACTAAGCACGGTATTACTCCGACTACTATTATTAAATCTGTTAGTGGGGGAGTCATTGAAACTCTACGAGGCGTAAAAAATTCCAAGAAAGGTAAAAAAGCCGCAACGGTTATTGAACATGTCGATCTTGCAGCTATTGATAAGCGAATTGTAGAACTTAAAAATGAAATGAAGGTAGCTTCTAAAGAGTTACGTTTTGAAGATGCTGCGAAAATTCGCGATGAAATTAAAGAGCTGACTCAAGCTAGGCTTGTTTTTTAGATTTTATAAGATAAGTGACATATTTTACATCATCAATATTTTTAAAATAGCCACAATGAATCTCCTGCATTTTTACAATGATACTTAACGAATATAAGTTTGATTGAAACAAGCGGCGACTTTGAGTGCTGTCCTCAGGAGATGAAAAATCGACAATATGATCTAGTTCTACTTCTGTGGATTTTTTTAAGAATAAAAAGGATTTAATTATTTTTAGCTTTTTATGATCCAAAATGAGCATCGTCTTAACGCAAAATTTTAAAGCAAGTAGAATCAAAACCACGATCAATGGAAAGATAAAGACCAGATTAAAAATGAGAGGGGGATCACTTTCAAGTGTTTTAACGAAGAGAGTACTGATAAAAGTAAAACCAGCTAAAGGTAATGTTGCAATCCAAAATAAAGGCTGGTTTATAAGTCCAATTGAAGGAAGTTCAATATATGTTTTTGTTCCTTCTCTATATAACTGAATCGCTTTAGTTGATGGAGAGACTGGAACTAGTTCGCTGTCCTGACTATTCTTGAAAACTTTACTTTCAATAACTTTTTGCAAGGAAAAAAGAAGAAGCTTGGAATAGGCTTTCAAGACACTACTTTTAGTTTGATCATAGTTTAGAATTAATAATTCATATGAGTTTTTACCTTCTTGATGATTTTCTACAATCTCTAGACTTGAAATATCTCTAAACGAAAACTCTTTCACATCAAACTTTTTAATTATTTTTTTATAAGAGACAATTTTTTGTTGAACTTCATCAATTTCAAAATTCCTTCGAAAAAGAACTGGAATGAATCCAACGAAAATAAATATAGAGCAAAATGGAATTAAAAAATAAATTGAGGGTCTTTGTCCAGACCACACAATGTCTGGATGAAGACCAGCAATTAATATAATGAATCCAACAAGGGTAAATATTAAGCCAAAATAAGCTTCAAATCCGGGATTACTCTGATACTTCATTCTTACTAGAATAATAATATTGAGTTAGCTTAGCTATTCTTACACGACAATCAATTGAGTGTTCATGTTCAATCAATACGTGCTCAAGATCTTCACCAAAACCCATTTCAAAAGCAACTCGATCAGCTTCTATCTGTGCTTCTAAATTTGAGATTTTTCTTTTTGAATGTTCTTTAACGATATGGCCAATTTCATGAGCTAAGATGGCTACGCCTCGCATAGGTGAGGCGGACCTTAAAATGGCGACGAGGTCAGGGTAGGCAAGGACAACGTTGGTCTTATTAATAGACGACATGGCGCTAGCAAGTTGGCCTTGCGCCTTAATAATTAAGATCTCATTGCCATTGGCTAGAAATTCATAGACTTCGGTTGTCCAAGAGTCGCAAAGAATGCGAACAAGACGTGAGATCGTAGGATCATTTTTTATCCATTCATGTTCAGGGTGTTCGCTAAAGCGAGTAATCAGCTCAGCTTTGTTTAGAGTCTTTTTCTTTTTAAATGAGCGAATAAAATCAAGCATAGAAGCCCCCTAGTGACTTATCGGCTTAATGGGGATTATCTTGGTTGTTTTAAGAGGCGGCGGAAAGTTCTTCCTGCCAAGGTAGTAGGTATTGAGTTACTATAACTTATGAGGAAATTAATCTTTCTGACATTTTTGCTCGGTTTTAACTCAGTTTTCTCCATGGAGAGCTCAGAGTCTTTTGTTGTTACCGCCAATGATGATCATTTTAAAGTCGTTGGTCCTATTGGTTGGAAGCAAGGAACCAATATGACCTTGCAAAATAAAACATTAGTGACAATCTATGGTGAAATTAGAGCAGGTCAAGAGCAGCGTAAAGTAACTTCATTCAGCATTAAACCTGGAGCCTTTGTCTCTGTTGATCTTGAGCTTAAAAAAGGCGAGAGCGCTACACTGATACCTTTGTCTCCATCATTTCAAGAAGTTCAATTAGAATTTGGAAGAAGGCCATATGAGATTCCTCCGCAGAGGTAAGCATCCCATTAAGAAAACGATTATTGTGATCTCGGATATTCATCTGGGAGCCGGTGCTATTGTGAAGGGCCAGCGCAATTATTTAGAAGACTTTCATTACGATGAGCAGATGGTGGAGTTTCTACATTACTATTGCAGCGGTGAATATAAAGAAAGAGAAGTTGAATTAGTTATTAATGGTGATTTTTTTGATCATCTCGCAGTTCCCTTTGTTCCCTTTTACGATGATGAGTATTGGAGTGAGCCAGCGGCTTTAGCGAAGCTAGAGATGATGTTAAAAGCTCACAGAGAAGTGATGCAGGCTTTAAGTGATTTTGCAGCTGGTAAGAAAAAAACGATCGTTTATATTATCGGTAATCATGATGCAGAAATGATTCTTGAAAGCTTACAACAGCGATTTTTAGAATGCTTTGAAGAAAAAGATCGTGAGAAAGTTCGAATTATTACGGACAATACTCAAGAATATATGCCAGTGGCCGGAGTAGCGATTAAACATGGTCATGAATATGAAATTGCTCACCAATTCGATCCTAAGGCTTCAGTTTTTGAAGATGGAAAAGGAATTAAACATTTTATTCCTCCTTGGGGCTCTTATTACGTTATTCGTGTCATTAATAAGTTTAAAGAAGAGCGTGGTCATATCAACGCTGTTAGACCGATTAAAAAGTTTATTATCAATGGTCTCATTTACGATACTTTATTCATTTTAAGATTTTTATTTCAGACTTGTTATTATTTTATCATGGTTAGATTTAATTTCTTGTTTAGACAAAACAAAAGTATTAAGAATGCGGTCGCTTACGCTGTTAACGAACTTCACCTATTTCAAGACTACGAAGAAATCACTCAAGAGATGCTACATAAAAGAGAAGACCTTAAAGCCCTTATTGTTGGCCATACTCACGAACCTATTTTTAGAAGTAATGCCGATGGTAAGGTCTTTATCAATACAGGCACGTGGACTAATATGTATCATCTTGATTTTGCCAGAGGACGAGAATCTAGACAGCTAACTTATGCTCAGATTGATGTAAAAGAGAAAGTAAAACCAGGGCTTCCACCTTTTGCCAATCTTGAGCTAGCTTTGAATAACTGGGAAGGGGTGAACAAGTATCCTTATGAAGAGTATCAAGGTAACTAGCAGTAGATGCTACTGACCATAAATCTTTGCAATTTTCTCTTTTAGCATATCTGCTGAAAAAGGTTTAACTACAACATTGTTAACACCAGCACGAATTGCTTGCATCATTTTTTGCTGGTCACTATCACCAGTCATCAACAAAAACTTAGTTTTAGCATTTTTAGGATCTTTTCTAATTGTTACAAGAAGCTCAATAGCAGTCATCTTTTCAAGCTCAAGTTCGGAAATAATAAACTCAATAGGTTGCTCAATTACATTACTTTCTTCTAAGACTTCTAGAGCTTTCTTGCCATTAGCCGCTTCTTTAATATTTTTAAAGCCAATATCAGACAAAAGTTTTTTTACGTTTTGTCTCATAGTCGAATTTGTGTCAATGACCAGAATGTTCATACTGGCTTTTAATGGCATAAAATATCCCCGATTTAGGCTACTTTCTTATTTTGATCAGTTGAATTCATTGTGTCTACTAAATGAGCTAAACTTTCTTCTATTAAACCACCAAATTCCACTTCCATACCAGGTAGATAAGTTTTATTTTTAAGATTTAATATAAATGATGGAAGCGTTGTGGGAGTGCCAGATACTTTGCCGCTTGTGTATTCTAATATATGTGAGGCTGCTCCTAATACAAGTGCCAAAGGCTCAATGTGAGAACCTTTTTTCATTTGAGGAAAGCCCTGACCATCATAACGCTCATGGTGCTGCTCAATAATAATTCTTGTTCTTGGTGATAATTCAATTTGAGCTTTTCTTAATAAGTGGAGACTAAGCCCCGGATGTTTTTTCCATTCTTTTTTTGTTGAGTCTGAATACTCAACTTGAGCTCTGTTCATACAGGAATGTGGAAGTTGCGTATATCCTAAATGAAAAAAGTAGGCTGCGCAGACAAGGTCACCAAGTGATTCTGGATCGGTAATGCCACAACCTTTTGCCAGAAGGAAGCTTAAGGCGACAGTTCTATTTGTAAAATTATCATCAAAGAGAACAGTTTCTGCAATTAGGGAAGACATTGTCGTCATCATCGATATACGCGGGCTAAAGGTTATAACTTCTTCTCTTACAAAATTAATAAGACCTGAATAATCATTGCTTGAAGCGGCATTGGCCAGCTGCTCTTTAAAATGGAACTTTTCTTCATTACTAGTTTCACTGTCAGTATTATTTTTTGCCTTAACTGATGAATTTTCTGTTACTTCATTATTCTTTTCAAGAAGTTCTTGTCTTCGCTTTTCAAGTGAATGAACTTTTTGTGGAGCTAAATCAGGAATATCTTCCTCTTTAACCTCTTGTTCAACAAGAAAAGTGCGTTTTTGTTTCATTGGAATAGCTATTTTCCCACCACGAGAAACAATTTCAACTAATAATTCTTTTTTTGCAGATGTTAGTGGGCTATTTGCAAAAAGGTAGGGATTATACTTTCCATTTGCTGGATTAAAGATATGGATATGAAAAGGAAATAATTGAGTCTCTCCAAGATGATCTAAATCAACAAAGAAATATTGCTTATCATTATTATTCACTTAGCCCGCCTTCTTTTTGCCAAATAGGCCACCAAAAAAGCTTCCAATCTTTGCAACAGAAGATGATTGTTCTTTCTCTTTTGTTTTCTTTTTGATCTCAGCATAAGGACCAGTTCCCCCAAGCTCATAAAACTCGTCTAGTAGAGCTCCGCGCATTGTCTCTAGAGAAGCTTCCAGTCCCTTAAGTTCATTTTCTTTGATCCCGTTAGGAAGAAAACATTGAACCCAAGCAAAAGTGGTAATGCCCTCGGTAAAAGGGTAGAAGAACATTGTTCTTTTTTGTTCAAACGTTTTATCTGAATAGCTCGGTAAAATTGGGCAACTTGCTGCATCGGTGTAGGTGTTAATGATTGAATCTTTTGAAGCATCATCAAGCCAATTGCCTATTGTTTCAATTTTTAGTTTCCCATCTTTGGGGCCCTTGCCATATTTGATCGCTGCTAATGCTCCAAAATCATTTCTGACCATCTCTAAGATAGCTTTAACTGTATCATCACGATTTTTTGAATACTGGTAATACATATTTAGTGACTTAATGAGTGTGATGCTCGATTTTAAGTCAGCTTCAAAAATTTGGTTCTCTTCCTCTTCTTTAGCTTCTTCAACAATCTCTTCAAGTACTTCATCTTCAGCTACAGGACTTGCACCAACAGCTTGTGTGTACTTCATTCCAGATTTAGATGATTCTCCATCTTCAAATTGACCAACTTCTTTTTTACTACCTAAGCTATAGCCAGTTTCCTCGAATTGTTTCTTGAGATCAGAGTAGTCAATCGTCTGCTCACCCCAGTCTGTTTTTTCAGGCATGGCAAATTCGTTCTTCTTTTCAGCTTTAAACTCTTCGTCTGCACGTCTTTCTCGCTCAACTTCGCGCCATTCTTCGTCATTGTGTTTTAAGCCTGTACGACTATCATAGTGAGTTTTAAGCTTGTCTGAATGAACATCAGCCTTATTGCCACCCTGATCTTGAATATTCTCTGTATAACCAGAGCTTTTATTATTCATTTCCCGTTCGGTATATCCCTGGTTTTCTCGCTCAGCTTTGCGCTTGTTTTCATCTCGTTCTTGAATTTCACGTTCGACTTGATGCTTTTGCTTCTCTTCGCGTTTTTTCTTGCCGTAATCTAAATCTTCTTCTGTTTCCAAGGCTAGTTGTTTAGATTTCTTCTTGCCGTAGATTTGCTCTTCTTCTAAAATCTCATCTTTTTCTTTTTTAGGTTTCAGATCTTCTTCTAGATCTAGTTTTGCTGCTTTCTTCTTTTCATCTTTTTTAATGTCTTCTTCAAAAGCATCTTCATTAGCTTCTTCTTCATCTGTTTCAAGCTCTAAAATGGTCTTAGATGCTAAGTTTAAAGCATCTAATTGTTCTGCAACATCTTCAAGTCCTTCATCAGGCAACTCTTCATCTTCAAGATTTAATTTTTTTGCATCACTTCGCTTTTCTTTGTTCTTATCTGACTCGGGTTTTGGCGCTTCCTCTGTCTTTAACTCTTCAGCTTCAAGCTGGAGCAGAGTTTTTGATTTCTTAGTTTTTTCTTCTTTTTCAGGATTTAAAGTTTCGTCTTCATCCTCAAGTTGTTCTTCTTCAAGGTTAAGAACTGTCGTAGGCTTCTTTGTTGAGATAGCTTTTTCTTGCTCTGAAGTTTCTTCTTCTTTTTTATCTTCAAGATCATTGATTAGGTCTAGATGATGGCTAGCGACATCATCTGCTTCATCAATGTCTTCAGCTTTTGGCTTTGATTCCTTTTTCTTTTTTTCTTCTTCTAATTCTAAAAAAGTAAGGGAGTTTCTTTTCTCTTTTTCTACTTCTTGCTTTACAGCTTTTTCTTCATCTTCAACTTCATCGTCTTCTAAAAGCAGACTGGCAGACTTTGAAAGTTCTTCAAAATCATCAGGTTCTAGCTCTCTCTTCTTAGCCTTCTTTTCGCTCTCTTCCTCAACATCTTCTTCTCGTTTCGCGACTTTGTTTTTATAATAGCTTTCAATTATTTCGCTGTTATTTTTATCTGTATCATCATCATCTTCTTCATCAATGGCGTTCTCTTTCTTTTTTGAAGCACCTTTGTAATATCCTGCAATTGCTTCTTCTTTATAGGTCGATTTTTTCTTTTCAACTTTATCCTCAGTTGCATATAGGTCACTGCCATCAACTTCTTCCTTTTTGTCTTCTTCTTTTATATTGGCGCTGAGTTGTTTTCGAGCAAGCTCATCATCACTGATTGATTCATTGTTTGAATCAAAGTTTTGTTCGTAATCACTTTCTTCTTTTTTTATAACAATAGATCTTAGAAGAAGATTAACTTTGTATTGAAGTGTTTTAGGTGCGATAGGCTCAATAATACACTCTGTCAGACCAACCTTCATAAACTTATCAATTGTTTTTCTTGGTATTGGCTTTGGAGTTAGCAGAAGAACTTTTGATTGAATTTTTCTTATGAGCTTCCCTGCTGCTTGAAGTATTTGCGCTGTTTTTCTAGGGTGAGCAGCAATAATTAATGATTGGCCGAGTTGTGGAATAATCTGAATGGCTTCTTTTACATCTTCAATTTCATAAATTTCTGTACCTTGATCTTCAGAAGATTCTTTTAAAACCTCCACAAGCTTTTCTAAAGTCTTTGAATAAGGTTTGATGAATATAAGTGGTTTACCGCCGTCCATTCATTCTTATCGTCTTTATAGCGACTCTTTTTAACTTATATAGGAAGTTTTATTTTTGGTATCTGACTGTTTTTGTCAGTCTAAAACATTGAAATAATAGGAAAATATTTCTTAATGTTTAGAAAATTGCACCGAGAAGATTCATTGAAAGGTTCACAACAGTGTGAACAAAAAACAAAACCACTCGAGCAGTATGCTCATTGGTCCTCAAGGCGGGGATTTAGTCTCAGAAGGGACAGTAGAACCAAGGAGGAAGCCAATGGGTTTGCGTATTAACACTAACGTTACGTCTCTAGCCGCTCAACGTACTCTCGGCCAGAACAACATGGAACAGGCTAGTACCCTGAACAAGTTGTCATCTGGTACAAGAATTACGAAAGCATCTGACGATGCTGCGGGTCTCGCAATTTCTGAGAAATTGAAGGCCAATGTACGCGGTTTACAACAAGCTGAACGAAATGCGAATGACGGTATTTCTATGATTCAAGTCGCTGAAGGTGGCTTGCAAGAAGTAGGTAATATCTTGATTCGTATGAGAGAACTTTCAGTTCAGTCAGCATCTGATACTGTAGGTGATAAAGAGAGATCTTTTACAGATCTTGAATATCAAAACCTAAAACAAGAAATTGAGCGTATTTCACAAGTGACTGAATTTAACGGTAAAAAACTGTTAAACGGTGACGGTGAGTCTTATGACTTCCAAATCGGAATTCATAATGATGATTTCCAAGATAGAATTAAATTCGATACAGCAGTTCTAAATTCTTCAATCGGGAATTTAGGAGTTGATGGCATCGCTGTTAGTTCTAAGGAAGGAGCTCAGTCTAGCCTTGAAACTCTTGATGAAGCGATCCAAAAAGTATCTGGTCAGCGCGCTGAACTAGGTGCTAAGCAAAACCGTCTATCATCAACAGTAAGTAACTTGCAAGTTTCTACAGAGAACTTGTCTGCTGCAAACTCTCGTATCCGTGATACAGACTATGCTTCAGAAACTGCTAAGAACACTAAGTTAAACATCTTAACTAATGCTGGTTCTTCAGTTCTTGCTCAGTCGAATGCTCAAGGCCAAGCGGCTCTTAAGCTTATCGGCTAATAACGACCTTTCGAATTAGAAGAGAGATAGGTATACAAATCCCCCCGAATGGGGGGCTTTTTTATTTCTTCTTTAAAACCTTTATATATTCACTTTTATAAATCATATTATATTCATCTTCACCAATTTTAAGTGAAGATAGAAGATTCTCTATAAATTCAAATTCATATTGATCAAGATAAAACTTTGTTTGATCCGGCCAGCGTTTATCATTAATAAAAATATAATCACTATTTCTTAAGAAATCCTCACTTGGCTCATAAACAATAGAAAGGTCCATTGGTAAAAGAGGTTGAACCCATGGACAAAAGCTATAAATAAAACAGTTAATTCGCAAGCTTGATCGATAATTATCTGGTTTAGGAAATAGTCTTAGGAAAATCTCTTGATCAGCCTTTAGTAAATGATAATTTGGGGAACCTTTGGATATATATAAATCTCTGGCATGCATAATGTGATATCTATCGATAAAATGATATAAAGAGAATGATATTACTATAGCAAAGAGTCCATTTTTTATAAATCTTTGCTTGATTTGTTCAAATCCCTTGATTGATAAAGGTAATAAAAATGATATTCCAATGAGGTACGTTGAACTATGCCAAATTCGCCCAGCTAAAACTATATAGGAAGAAAAAATGCCTAAGCATGCTACGATCATGAAACTTTCCACCCTCTCTTTTTGTACTCTAATAAACCAAATGAAATACCCAAGTGAAAAAAGAAGGAATGAGTATAATGATAAATAGTGATCTTTTAGTGATAAGACGTTTGAAAAGTAGTTTATCTTATTATCTCTTAAAGCCTCTTTAATCATTCTTATATATTCAAAGGTTGAACTCGTCACAACATCAGTGTTCCAAGTCAAAATGTGAAAAAGTAAATTAGGCTGCATAAATAATAAGTATGAAATGAAAAAGATTACAGAGAAAGTAAGAGCTTTGGACATATTAAAGCATTTTAAGAACTCTTTTTTTGAGAATATTAAACCTAAGCATGCAATCCCAATAAAAGCTCCGTTAAGCTTTGTCGAAATAAGCATTGAACAAAGTAGCGATAAAGAGATAACTCTTCGATTGTCTAATGTATTCCACTTCTTTACTAAATAAAACAAAAGTGAGCTCAGATAAAGAGTTAAGCTATAGTTGTGAAATCTTACTGCTGAGTGTGTCGACATAGGCAACATAACAAACAATAACAAAGCTATTTGGGAAGTCAGTTGGTTGTTAAAGTATTGCTCGTAAATTTTAAATATATTAAATAAGGATAAAAGAAAGAAAGTAAGTGAAATAATAAAAGGAACTAAAGTAATAATACTTTCAGACTGAAAAAATGAGAACATATAATAAAAAAAGAAATTTATTATCCAGAAAAAAGAGGAGTATGCATACTCTGGTTTCAATGATGAGATGAAGTCGACAATACCTTGCTTCTTAAAATTCACATATAACTGTGACAAGTAATTATGAAACATTAAATCATCGCCATAGCGAAGATGCATAAGATTAAATGGTAGAACCGTTTGATAAATCTCTATGAAGAGATAAGCCCCCAAAACAATGATGAGATAGAAATGAAATTGATTGAGGTATTTTTTCAATCGATTGATTTAAAAAATGGCATCGAGCCATGGTTTTTGATCTCGAGCGTCGCAGTCGGAAACCCAAAGGTGTTGAACCTCTAAATAGGCT
The DNA here is from genome assembly GCA_964352405.1 of uncultured Halobacteriovorax sp. GTDB lineage: Bacteria > Bdellovibrionota > Bacteriovoracia > Bacteriovoracales > Bacteriovoracaceae > UBA4207. The sequence goes on along the minus strand of CAYGRY010000005.1, from coordinate 7,998 downwards.
TTCATTCCTTCAACTCCCATTTCGCGTCCAAGTCCGGATTGCTTAAATCCACCAAAAGGCATTCCTGGATTGAGTAAGTGGTATTCATTAATCCAAACTGTGCCTGTTTCAATTTTTGAAGCAAGAGTTTTTGCTTTTGCAGAATCTTTACTCCAAACAGCGCCGGCAAGACCATATTTCGAATTATTCGCTAAAGAAATAGCTTCATCTTCTGTCTTGAATTTTGTAATGCCTACAACTGGGCCAAAGATTTCTTCATGGAAAATTGTATGATCAGGGGTAATTTCAAAGGCGGTAGGTTCAATATAATAACCTTTATCAAAATCGCCGCCAGTAATACGATTACCACCACTTAAAAGCTTTGCATTTTCTTTTTTGGATTTTTCAATAAAGGCCATGATGGTATTGAATTGCTTTTCATTGATAACTGGTCCGTAACCAGTTGCTTTGTCTTCAGGGTTTCCTGCTTTGATATCTTTAATTCTTGTTAAAAATCTTTCGAGAAATGTATCATAGATACCTTCTTGAACTAGAAGGCGTGTGCCTGAGTCACAGGCTTGGCCTTGATGATAAAGAAATGCATATAGAGCACCGTCAACAGCAATATCTAGGTCTGCATCATTGAGTACGATATTGGCAGATTTCCCTCCAAGCTCCATTGTCGTATTTTTAATAGTTGGTGCGCAGTCTTTTAAGATTTGTGAGCCAACCATGGTTGAACCAGTAAAGGCGACCTTATTAACTTTTGGATGAGAGACAAGATGTTTACCTTCAGTTGCACCACCTGTAACAATATTAATAACTCCTGCAGGTACACCGCTCTCGGCTAAAATTTCGGCAAGAACTCCAGCTGACACAGGAGTTTCCATCGCTGACTTTAAGACGGTGGTACAGCCTGTTGCTAAAACAGGTCCAATCTTCCAACCGGCCATCACAAGAGGGAAATTCCATGGAATGATTTGGGCGCAAACACCAATAGGTGAATACTTTCTAAAATTTTTAGAAAAACCGGCTCGTGTGGCACCTTCATCTTGTTCTTCAAACTTAAAACTTGCTGCAACTTTTGACATGACTTTAAAAAAAGACGCTGTGTTATGAACGTCTGCCTTTGCTTTTCTAATAGTGGAGCCAGAGTCATGTACTTCAAGCTCTACTAGTTCTTTGCTACGTTCTTTAATTTTATCTGAAATGGTTAAAAGTATTTCAGCACGTTTTGATTGGGGCATTTCGCTCCATTCTTTATTATAAAAAGCCTTTTCAGCAGCATCAACGGCCATATCAAGATCTTTTGAACTAGGTAAGTGGCAAGTTGCAATAGCTTCACCTGTTGAAGAGCTAATGGAGTTAAATGTTTTTCCATCACTTGAAGGAACAAATTTACCATCAATAAAAAGCTTAATTTCTTTCATTTTAAATCCTATTTACAATTTTCTACACTCAAAGCAACACCTTGACCTACACCAATACACATACTGGCAAGACCTTGTTTAAGCTTTGAATTATTTTTCATTTGATTAATTAAAGTTCCAAGAATACGAACACCTGAAGCTCCTAGAGGATGTCCAAGTGCTATGGCTCCACCATTATTATTTGTAATGGCTGGATCAATCTCTAGCTCTCTTAAGCAGGCTAGAGCTTGGGCCGCAAAAGCTTCATTCAGCTCAACAACGTCAAAGTCACTAACTTTTTTGTTAAAGCGTGTACATAGAGTTTTAACAGCTTCAATGGGACCAATCCCCATGACGTTAGGATGAACTCCTCTAACTCCTGCTCCAGTGATACGAGCTATCGGAGTTAGATTATGTCGTTTTAAAAACTCTTCAGAAACAACGACGGCCATCGCCGCACCATCATTCATACTGCTGGCATTTCCAGCAGTGACTGATCCATCTTTTCTAAAGACAGGACGAAGTTTGGTGAGTGCTTCGATTGAAGTATCCGCTCTCGGATTTTCGTCTTGATCAACACTATACTCTTTTTTCTTAAGCTGAACTTTTACTGGAATGACTTCATCGTTAAATGATCCATTCTCCCAAGCTTTAATTGCTTTTTGATGTGAAGCTAAGGCAAAGGCATCTTGATCTTCTCTTGAAACCTTAAAGTCTCTTGCGACTTCTTCTGCTGTTTCGCCCATGGAAAAAAGGGGAAACATGGCTTCCATTTTTGGATTAGGAAAACGCCAACCAAAAGTTGTGTCGTACATTTTTTGATCACGTCCAAAAGGTCCTTCAGCTTTAGACAAAACATAAGGTCCACGAGTCATACTCTCAACGCCGCCAACCCAAATACAATCGGCGATTCCACTTGCAATGCGAGCATAAGCATCCGCTACCGCATCTAAAGAACTTCCGCATAAACGGTTTAATGTAACAGCTGGAACTTCATAAGGTATTCCCGCAAGCACAGCCGCCATTCTAGCAACATTTCGGTTATCTTCACCGGCTTGATTGGCACAACCGACAAGAACATCATCAATTTCTTTGGCATCGTAAGAAAGATTCTCAAGATGATTGGCAAAAACTAAGGCCATAAGATCATCTGATCTTACTGGAGCAAGCCCACCACCTAAGCGGCCAATGGGTGTTCTTTTAACATGGACTATATATACTGATTTCAATCTTAATCCTTATGAAAATGTTGGGTGCTCAAGTCTTAGACGAGGGCAGGCACGATAACGTGGATCGCCCGTAACGTTGTAGAGTTCATCTAATAAAGTTGCAATATGCTGAGAACCAGTTCTTTGTGCCCAATCGATTGGACCTAATGGGTAGTTAACACCAAACTTCATTGCCGTATCAATATCTTCACTAGAAGCTAGACCATCTTCAAGGGCGAAATAGGCTTCGTTAATAACCATGGAGCTAATTCTTGGAAAGGTAAAACCGATTCCAACTTCTTCAACTTGATGAAGGCTAATACCAAGGGATTCAAAAGCTTTTTCTAAGAGAGGTTTGTGTTCTGGACGAACAAATGACTCATAAGTTGCTGTTGGTGAATGAAACACCGTTGCTACAGCACCTGCAATAAAGCTGTATCTCTTTAGGAAAGCTTCGCCCCAAACAAGACTTAAATCGCTAATGACAGGCTTAGTTGTTGATTCACAAAGACGCTCAAGTAAATCTGATTTTTTCTCGCGCCCCCAAGCTGTTAAATCTAAAATAAGATCTTCTTTAAGCTCTAGCTTTTCTATATCGGCGCCACGAGACAAAATAGTCACGTCAGATCGTCCTGAACTTTCAAGAATAGGGAAGAAGTGGTGATCTCTTGAGATTAGAATTCTTATATTAGTCGTCATGGTGATAAAATCCTTGTTTGCTCTTCTTTCCAAGTCTTCCACTTTCAACCATTTTGCGTTGAAGTGGGTGAGGAGCAAATCTTGGTTCTAAAAAGAAATCTTTCCAAACAGATTGAGTCACATCGTAATTAACATCAATCCCAATCAAATCCATTAATTCAAATGGCCCCATTTTAAAGCCACCACATTTTCTCATGACTTCATCAATGGCCTTCACTTTGCCAGGATGCTCATGACGAATAATTCTAAAAGATTCGCCGTAAAAATTTCGTGCTACACGATTAACAATAAATCCAGGGGAGTCAGAGCAGATGGCAGGTTTCTTTTCTTTTGATTGAAACCATAGATAAAGATGACTGAGGAGTTCACTTTTTGTTCCTGGCCCTTTGATAATCTCAACAAGCTTCATAATAGGAGCTGGATTGAAAAAATGTAGACCAAGAAAACGTTCACGACGCTTAGGAGTCACTGCTAAAGCCAGTCTTGCGATTGGTATACTTGAAGTATTGCTGGCAAAGATCGTTTTTTCAGGCATTGAAGCGTCAAGATCAGCAAAGAGCTTATTTTTTGCTTCTAGAGACTCAATAATGGCTTCAATAATTAAATCAGGTGCATCGTCAGAACCATCAATATCAGAAACGGCGCAGGCATTGAGCCTTTCACCCATTTCATCAACTTGTTCTTTGGTAAACTTCTTTTTTTGCACGAGTTTTTGCCAAGATAGTTCGATATCTTTTTGTGCGTTTGTCGCGACTTCACCGCGAAGATCACAAAGAGAAACTCGAACACCTGACTGGGCAAGCCACTGGGCGATGCCCTTTCCCATTGTTCCTGCTCCAATCACTAGAGCATATTTAATTGTACCATCCATGGAGGACTCCAAATATTACTGTACTGCTTGATCCGCTTCTCTGTACTCGGGAATAACTAAGCCTACTTCATCGCAAAGTGCATGAATTTCTTTTAAGAAAGCATCACGAACTTCAGCATTAGTTCTGCGTTTTAGACCAAGGCGAACATATATATCGTTGGCCTGACCTTGCGAGTTTCCAAAAACGTTCATGACCCTTGGCCACCAAAGGTTTAGACGCTCTTGAAGAAATGGTTTTTGTTCAGGATCTGCGGCAAGAATCTTTACCCATTTGTCGCCGTGGGTAAGGTGCATGATTTCTTCTTTGTAGATTCCTTCAATTCCTTTTTTCCATGGAAGGTATGAACTTTGAAGAGTGTCTTCAAGTTGATGTCCTGCTGCTCTATCCATGAGGAAGTTGAAAAGAATAAAATCAGTCCAATACTTGATATTGTAGTAAAAAATATTGACGCGATAATCATCTTTTAAACGTTTAAATCCAATTTGAACTTTATCTTCTTCAAGCTTGTAATGAAGTTCAGTATTATTAATATGTGTTTGTGTGTCCTGACCTAGGTCTTCTAAAAGTTTGTAGATAACCGAAGCGTGGCGCATTTCATCTTTTACAATTTGTGCCACTAAAACTTTTTCACGCATATCTGGGGCTTTTGCAATCCATGGTGAATAACCTAGGCCACCTGAATACTCAGAATCACCTTGCATCCATAAAAGATTGATCAGCATTTTTCTATAAAGGGGAGGAAGCTCTTCACCCTTATCGAATGATCTACCATTCTTAATGTCTTCAAATAACTTTAAGTCTTCGCTTGAATATTCTCTTGCACCCATATGTATCTCCTAGTGGAACTTTGGTTCTCTTTTTTCAAAAAATGCTTTTAAGCCCTCTTGATATTCCTCAGAATTACCAAGATAGCGCTGTGCTGCTGTTTCGTTATTCATACTGTCTTCATACGATGATTCTACCGCATTTTGCAGGTTACGTTTAACCAGTGAAGTCGACTTAGGGCTTAAGTTATTGATCTTTGAGGCCCATGCCAAAGCATTGTCTAAAGGGGAGTCACTTAAGCAGTTGATTAGTCCTTTTTCGACTAGATAATCACTTAGCAGAGGCTCTCCAAGAAGGAAGAATTCTAGCGCTTTTTTGTCACCGATGGCGCGTCCCAAAATGAATGAAGAACCTGCATCTGGAGTGAGTCCCAAGCGAGTAAATCCTGAAACAAACTTAACGCCTGATTTTGCAATGATGAGATCACAAGCGAGAGCTACGGAAACACCAGCACCAGCTACAACTCCTTGAACGGCAGCGATAACAGGTTTTGTTGAAGAGCGTATAGCCTTCACAAGAGGATTCCATTCAGTTTCAAGCGTATTGCCGAGGTCAACTTTTTGTCCTGAGTTTGCTTGGACTGTTCTATCGTTGAGGTCTTGTCCGGTACAAAAAGCTTTACCTTCTGCTGCTAGGACTAAACTTCTAATGCCAGGTGATTTATTGGCATCACGAATAGCTTTAATGATCTCTAGTTTAGCGGCACGAGAAAGAGCATTGTAAACTTCAGGGCGATTGATAGTGATTACACCTGTCGCACCTTTTTCTTCATATCTAATGAATTCAAAATTTGTACTCATTTATCGCCCCGTATACTTTGCTTCTCTCTTTTCAAGAAAAGCACGCATTCCTTCTTTTTGATCTGAAGAAGAAAAGGTGAGGTAAAAATTTCGACGCTCAAATTCCATCCCTTCTTTCAAAGTTGTTTCATAAGCGCGATTAATAGATTCTTTAGCAAGTCTGACGGCAACAGGAGCTTTGGCTGCAATTTTTTTAGCTATTTCAAAAGTTTCCTGAAGTAGAGTCTCTGCTGGAACTACTTTGGCCACAAGCCCCCAGTCATAAGCTTTTTTAGCATCAATCATTTCACCAGTAAGGTTCATCATCATGGCCTTACTCTTGCCAATGATTCGAGTGAGGCGTTGTGTTCCACCAGCGCCAGGCATGGCACCAATGCTAATTTCAGGCTGACCGAATTTTGCATTGTCGCCGGCAATGATCATGTCACATGTCATGGCTAGTTCGCAGCCGCCACCAAGGGCGAAACCAGAAACAGCAGCGATGATTGGTTTACCAATAAGAGGAAGCTGAGACCATGCACGGAATCTGTTTTCCATGATTTTATCAACAGGCGTATGTTCAACCATCTCAGCGATGTCTGCACCGGCAGCAAAAGCACGGTCATCTCCTGTAAGGACAATAACTCGTACTTCTTTATCATCTTCTAATTTAAAAAGAGCATCGATAAGCTCATTCATCAAGTCAGTGGATAAAGCATTTAACACTTTAGGACGGTTAAGCTTCACTAGAGCGATATGGGGATGATTATCCCAATTTTTTTCTACAATGATATTCACGCTTTGACTTCCTCAGCAAAGTGAATCGAGACAATGTCTTTTGCAAAGCTCATAAGATCTTTTCCTGCCGCCATATTTTCTTCAGACTTCATGGCTGCTTTCCAAGAATCTTTATTTTCAAAACAAAGCTCAGCAATGAGGTGAAGATCACTTTCGCCGCGTGGAGTTCCAAAAACCTTGTTAAGACGAATCTCTTTTAGACCAGGTACTTTTTTAGCTAGGGGAGCATGAACTTCGTCGTAGTGCTTTTGAAAAGCATCTTTGTCATTTGGGATTTTGTAGATAGCAATTAACTTGTACATAATATTTCCTTATTCGAGATAGCCTCGTTTCATTTGATCGCGTTCGATTGCATCAAAGAGAGCCTGGAAGTTTCCTTCGCCAAATCCCCAATGATTTTTTCTTTGAATAAACTCATAAAATAATGGACCTACATAAGTGTCGCTGAAAATTTGTAAAAGATAGCCGTCTTTATCGCCATCAACTAAAAGTTGACGCTTTTCTAATTCAGCTAAATCTTCTGTAACATTGAGTCCACGTTTTGGAATGGCTTCATAATAGGTAGGTGGTACTTCTAAGAATTTAAAGCCACGTTCGCGAAGCTCTTGGACAGTATCTAATGCATCTGGAGTCATGAGCGCAATATGTTGAACTCCTGATCCGTGGTGGCGATCAAGAAATTCTTGAATTTGGCTTTTGCCGTTTGGAATTTCTGGCTCATTGATTGGAATAATAATGGAGTTGTCTTCAAGTTGAACAACTTTAGAGTTGAGTCCTGTTTTTGCACCTTTAATGTCAAAGTAACGAGTTTGTTTAAAGCCGTATACTCGCTCGTAAAACTCGACCCATTTTTCCATTTCACCGAATGGAACGTTATTGGTTAAGTGATCAATTCTTGAACAACGAACGTTTAGTTTTTTAGCTCTTTTGTCTTCACCAAATGCAACAAAACCAGGTCTAAATGGTGCATCTTTTGGACGTTCGACAAATTCATTAAGAACATCACCAAAACCTTGAATCATAGCAATTTTATAAATGCCGTGATCAGTATCTATCACTCTTAATTCTTGAATGGATTCTGCGCCACGCTTTAGGGCTTCGTTATAAGCATGTTCGGCGTCTTCAACTTGAAAAGACATTTTACTGACACCATCTCCATGGGCCTTAAAATATTTTCTAGAATATTGACCCTGATCTAGGTTTGAAGTTAGAAGAAATCTTATTTGGCCTTGAACATAAAGCTCAGATTGAGTGGCTTCATTTTTTTCTGTGCGATGAAATCCAAGATTAGAAAAATCTGTACCGATTTTTCCAGCGAAGTCATTGCAGGTAAATTCAAGGTGATCAATTGCAATTAATCCTAGTGGATTAGCTGTTCCAATGCGTGATGTCACAATATCCTCTCTCATCGTAAAATTTGTCGCCCCAT
>CAYGRY010000004.1:0-77892 GCA_964352405.1 uncultured Halobacteriovorax sp. | reverse complement strand
AGCGTGTTATTCGTTCTGACGACGGCACTTTCACTGGCTACATTAAAGCCCTTGAGAACAAAGTTGGCGGAGAGCTTGCTGCTCCTAAGACTGAAGAAGAATTCAAGCCATTCATGAACAATGAATTGAATGCTTCTGTTGAAACACCTGCTACTTTGAACTAAAATCTAGGGGTTCTTAACAATTGAACCCCAGGTTTTATTTTGAAAATAGCAAATAAAAGTTTTTTACAAATCCCTTTAAAACTCTGTTTTTTAGGGATTTTTTTTATTGGTACAACTCTAGCTCAAACGAAGATTGAAAAATTAACTTCAACAGACAAGCCTGTTGTGGATTCAACTTCAAAATCAAGCTCTTCCTCTTCTACTCCAAGTGGAATGCTGCAAAGACATTCAGTTGGAATTGGGCTTGGCCAAACTTTTCTTTTAGGTGATCTTGAAGATAACGGTGAGAACAAAATCACAGTTGATGGCTTTTATAACTATAGCGCCAGTCATTCTTTTGATCTTCTCGTTAACATGCATATTTCTAAGCATAAGTTTCGTGGCAGAAGTGCACTGGTAAGAGGTTTCGCTCCGGGTATCAAAGCAAAGCTTTATCAGTTTGATAATTTTTCACCATATGTTCTTGGTGGTTTAGGACTTTATGCTCCAAAACTACACCGCGTGATTAATGCTAGTGGCGAAATTCAACAAACAGAAACTAAAGTCGCTTTTGGTTATCATTTTGGTGCTGGTGCAGACTTAGCATTAAATAATAATGTTTCAGTTGGACTCCTTTTTCATTTTCATAATCCATTTGACCTTAAACAGGATGTTGGGCAAGAAGTTGAGGCAGCTTATTACAAGTTAATGATGCTCGCCTTTTACGTCTTCTAGAAATGACAGCTCGACTCCTTGTCTTCACTGGCAAGGGTGGTGTGGGAAAAACCACTCTCGCCCTAGCAACCTGTGAAGCACTTAAACTTCAGGGAAAAAACGTTTTCTATAATTCGTTTCATGTCGATCATCCCAAAGAAGTTGAAAATCTAAACCTCGATTATTTTGACCTTGATCTCGAAGACAGTGCTACTGAATATATGGGGCGAAAGCTTCATTCAGAAACTGTTGCTCATTGGATAATGAAGACGCCATTCTTTAAAGCCTTGTTTGGAATGATGCCAGGGCTTGGGCAAATGATTTTACTTGGTCATGTTCTAGATCGTTTAGAACATGATCCTGATCTCTATATCGTGCTTGATTCACCAGCTTCTGGGCATACACTTTCGATGTTTGAATCAACTCATAACTTTCATGAAATGTTTCAAACCGGAATTTTAGCTGACGATATCAAAAAGATGCATCGTCTTTTATCGGATCCTAATTTTTTAGAGATTCAAGTTGTTTCACTTCCAACAGAAATGGCGATTCAAGAGGCTAATGAGCTCTCAGCTCAACTGGTTGAGCTAGGCCTTAATAAACCTAAGCATTGGCTCAATTCTTCTATGTTAGAGAATGAGCAGATCAAAGAGTCATCTCATGATCAACTTCCATCGTTTTTAAAAATTAAAACAGAACTTGAGACTGAACTTAGAAAAGAATATCAGTTTCATTCCATTATTCCCTATATTGCTTCTTCGCAGTTTGAACAAATTGTTCAAATGATAACTCCCACCATGACTGGGAGCTTAGAATGAAAATTGATTATAAAAAACTTGAAATATTTTGCGGTACAGGTGGAGTTGGTAAGACAACCTTGGCAGCTGCCAGGGCTATTCAATTGGCCAACCAAGGAAGAAGTGTTCTTTTAATTACTATTGATCCAGCCAAAAGACTCAAACAAGTCATGGGCATTGATGGAAAAAAAGAAGGCGAACTCTCAAAAGTTTCGCTCGAAAACTTTAATTTTTCAAAAGACAAATCTCTCGATGTGATTTTAATGAATCCTGCTGCTACATTAAAAAGAGTGGCGATTAAAAGAGGAAACCCAGAGTCCTTAGATAACCCCATTGTTAAAATTTTGACTAGACCTTACGGTGGCATGAATGAAATTATGGCGATTATCGAATTACAATTTCAGCTTGAAACAAATAAGTATGAACATATTATTTTAGATACACCCCCAGGAAAGCACTTTATTGATTTTCTTCAGGCTAGTTCGAAAATCAATGCTTTTTTTGATAATTCATTTATTGAACTTTTTAAATTATTCGGACCCAAAAAAGACAAAAGCCCAGGCTTATTCAAACGACTCATCTCTTCAGGGGTAAAAAAACTTTTAACTTATCTCGAAAAAGTCACAGGCCAAGGTTTTGTTGAAGATTTTATCGATGCTGTAGCCGGTATCTATCAAAATAAAGATGTCTTTTTATCTGCTCTAGCTTTTGAGAAAGATCTTAAGAGAAAAGAGTTTTGTAACTGGTTCTTAATCACTTCCCAGGATCAGGTTAAAGAACAGGATGCGCTTGAACTTAAAAATAGCGCCGGCAAGTTAATGCACGACGACAATTTTCTCATTATTAACCGCTCTTTGAGTCAGGCCCTTGAGTCATGGCAGACAAAACCTAACGAGCCTTTAAACAAACTAAAGCTCGCTATGCTCGAAAGAGAAAATAGGCTAAAAGGGATGGAAAATAAGCGCTTTAAGGATGTAATAGAATTCCCTGAAGTGACACCTACATTGCCGGCGATGCAAGTCGCTCATCTGGTAAATAATTGGGATGCTTTATGATTAATACTAAGCAAGCTTTTGAAGAACTCATTACGACACAATGGAATGCGGTTAATGCTTGGATCGATGAAGAAATGGCCAAGTATCCTGTTCCGATCTATTCAAGTGTCGACATAAGAGAAAGCAAAGATAAATTTGCTCCAGTTGATCATAATATGTATCCAGCTGGATTTAACAATGTCTGCGCTTTAGATCAGGACGCTTGTTCAACTGCCTTTGAAAAAACAATCAATCGTTTAGTTCCTGGGGCAAAATCAATTGCGATTTTACCAGAAAGTAATACAAAGAATTTATTCTATCTCGACCACTTAGCCATTCTTGGAAAAATTATTCGTGATAGCGGATTAGAGGTTAGCTTTATCTCTTTTGATGAAACCATTTTTAATGGTGAAGAAAAGCTTAATCTTTTATCTCACTCAAAGTTTGATATCCAGATTGATAAAGCACAACTTAGTGACGGTCTTATCAACACAAGCGAAAAGAACTTTGACTTGATCATACTCAATAACGATCAATCAAAATTAATTGAAGTCGACTGGTCTTCAGTTAAAACACCAGTCATGCCAACACCAATGATTGGTTGGTTTAAAAGACAAAAAGTTAGACATTTTCGTTTCTATAAAGAAGTCGTTGATAATTTTTCTAAACAATTTAATGTTGAGCCTAATTTATTAATGGCTGATTTTACATGTGTTGATGGTGTTGATTTCGGTTCCAAAGAAGGACTTGATAAATTGGCAGCAGCTGTCGATAAAGTAAAAAATAGAATTTCAAACAAAGACGCTAAGATTTTTGTCAAAGGCAGTCAGGGCACTTATGGCATGGGAATCATGGTTGTTGATTCTGGTGAAGAAGTCATCAACATGAACCGAAAAGCTCGAAACAAAATGGATGTCGGTAAAAATAGTATTAAGTTCACCACTCTTCTCGTGCAAGAAGGTGTCGAAACAATCATTAAGTATGATGAGATGCCAGCTGAGGTGACGATCTATCTTGTTGATGGAAAAGGTTTAGGCGGATTCATGCGTGCAAACGGCGAAAAGGATTCACAAGCAAACCTTAATAGTCGCGGCATGGTTTTTAAAAAATATTGTATTAGTGAGATTAGAGAAAATCAGGATCATAAAAGTAAAGAAGCTGTTTATTCGGTTGTTGCAAGGCTTGCAACACTTGCAGCTGGTTATGAAATTAAGGAAGTCTTATGATGAAAGGTACTAGACCCAATATTCTTGAAGCGATTGGGGGAACTCCAATTGTTAAGCTCAACAAAGTTGCCAGCGAAGTTGAAAGTGAGATTTACGTCAAGCTTGAATATATGAATCCAGGTGGATCGACTAAAGATCGCATCGGTGCCTATATGCTTGATCAAGCCGTTAAAGAAGGCACACTTAAGCCAGGTGGAACCATCATTGAAGGAACTTCAGGTAATACCGGAGTCGGTCTTGCTATGTGGGCAGCTGTTCACGGCTATAAGTGTATTTTTGTGATGGCGGACAAACAGTCACAAGAGAAAATTAGCAATCTAAAGGCCTTTGGGGCGAAAGTGGTCGTTTGTCCTACTAACGTTGAGCCAGATGACCCTAGAAGCTATTACAGCGTCTCTAAGCGTCTCTCAGCCACTATTCCTAACTCATTCTATGTTAATCAATACGATAACCTACATAACCGCGACACGCACTATACGTGGACTGCCCCAGAGATGTACGAACAGACTGGCGGAGACTTCGATACATTTATGGCGACAGTCGGCACAGGTGGAACTATTTCAGGTTGTGGCCGTTATTTTAAAGAGAAGATGCCCAATGTAAAAATTATCGGCATCGACTGCGAAGGCTCCATCGTTGCTGAGTTTGCGAAGACAGGAAAAATGGGACAGGCCAGACCTTACGTTCTTGAAGGTGTTGGCGAAGACTTCATTCCTGAAAACTACGACTTTAAAAATATTGATGACTGGATCGTTATTGGAGACAAAGAAAGTTTCTTGATGACCAGAAAGCTTTTAAAGCATGAAGGTATTTATGCTGGTGGCTCTGCTGGTGCAGCCATCGTTGGTGCGATTAAATACGCCAAAACTTTAAAGAAGCCTGAAAAAATTCTTGTTCTTCTTCATGACTCAGGAAATAGATACGCTTCAAAAATTTACAACGATGATTGGATGAGCACGAATAACTATCTCGATAGTAGTTTCAGTGTTCAGATTCGCGATGTTCTTTTAACTTTAGGTAAAGGAAAAGAAATCTTCAGCGTAAAAGACAGTGCAACAATTGGTGAAGCGATTAAGATGATGGAAGAAAAAGGTATCTCTTATCTTCCTGTCGTTGATAAAGGACTGATTAAAGGACTTGTCTCTGAAAAGAATCTTGTTCGCCCTGTTCTTTTAGGTGAGTTTTCACAAAGCGATAATATCAGCCTAGCCACTCACCAAAACTTTAGAATCGTTGATGAGAATGAGCTTCTTGAAAATGTTGCCAACGCTCTTCTAAAAAAAGAAATCGCACTGGTTACAAGAAACGATAAACTTATCGATATATTAACTGAAATTGATGTACTTCAGTACATGGCAAAGAAAGAGGCGCTATAATGGCCAATAGTAAAAAACAATCTAAGCAATCTTTTGACACTAGAACTATTCATGTCGGCGGTGAACCTGATCCGGTTACAGGCGCCATCATGCCTCCGATTTTTCAAACGTCGACTTTTGTACAAAAAGCTCCTGGTGTTCACCAAGGTTATGAGTACACAAGAAGTCATAACCCAACCAGAACTCGTTTAGAGGAGTGCCTCGCCTCTCTAGAGAACGCTAAATTTGCAACTGTAACGGCCAGTGGACTTTCGGCGGCTATGCTAGTCATGCACCATCTCCCAAAGGGATCAAAAATTTTAGTTGGCGATGATGTTTACGGTGGAACCTATAGAATGTTCACGACTATTTTTCATGAGCGTCACAACTTTAAATTCATTGATACGACTGACTTAAAAAAGACCGAAGCTGAGATTAAAAAGTTTAAACCAGCGATGGTTTGGCTTGAAAGTCCAACCAACCCTCTTTTAAAACTTTCTGATATTGCCGGAATTTCAAAAGCTGCAAAGAAAGCGAATGCGCTAGTTTTAGTCGATAACACATTCATGTCACCATACTTCCAAAATCCACTTGATCTTGGTGCCGACATGGTTCTTCACTCTATGACAAAGTATATCAACGGCCACTCTGATGTGGTTGGTGGTGTACTCATGTATAACGATAAGAAAATGAATCAAGATTTCTTTCGCTTACAAAACAGCATCGGTCCTGCGCAGTCTCCATTCGACTCTTGGCTAGTTCTACGTGGTCTTAAAACTCTAGCGGTACGTATGCGTGCCCATGAGCAAGGTGCAATGAAAATTGCTAAATGGCTTGAAGGCCATAAACAAGTAGAACGCGTTGTTTATCCAGGGCTTCCAAGTCATCCACAACATAAGCTCGCTAAAAAGCAGATGAGTGGCTTTGGTGGCATGATTACATTCTTCATCAAAGGCGGCGTTAAAGAGTCTAAGAAGTTTCTTCAAGGGCTTGAGTTGTTTGCTTTGGCTGAAAGCCTTGGCGGAGTTGAGAGTTTGGTTGAACACCCAGCGATCATGACTCACGCTTCTGTTCCTAAGAAAGTTCGTCAGAGTATTGGCTTAAGCGATAATCTTATTCGCCTTTCAGTTGGCTTAGAAGATGTGAAGGATTTGATTGCTGATCTTGAGAACGGATTTAATAAAAAATAATTAGAGTCTTTTTAAGGTGCTAACGCCGATGAACTCACCTTCATCATAAACGTTAGCACTTTTTAAGTTTTTATCAATAAAATGAAAATACATTCCTGGGGCAGCTTTAATAATGAGTTCTCTTGGGTTTTGTGGGTTTAAATAAAGATCGTTATTTCCCCCCTCCCCTCTCATATTGCTATAAATTTCTCCATCTCTAGCAATCGTCATCGTAAACTTTCCGTCAATTTCACCTTTCTTTTTCTCCCAAAATTCAATATTCATCTCTACGTCTTCAACTTTACCTTTATGTTTACCTGTTAGTCGGTAAAGCTTGCCCGAATAAACTCCGTTATACCTTTTGATCTTGGTTAAGCTTGTAATTGTTTTTGCTTTGGCAAAATAAACTGCGGCATCCTTTAAAAGATAATTCTCATTTCTCCTAAAAGAAGGTTCGTAGTCAACGAGTTCTTGAAATCCTACCTGAATATCGAACTTCTTAAGTGCTTCATTTCGAGGATAAAAGAACTGCGTTTCAGTTTGTGTTATCGCTTGCGCATCCTCTTCGTTTGGGATTTGGGGACTATAACCTTCAGGATCATCTACAATTGTTTTAATTGAATCAGCATAGTCTTTTTTAATTCCTATGCTGGCCAAAAACAACAAGAAAGCTTTTTCAATTTTTTCCGTGTTAATTTGCTCAGTAGAGTCATCACATTTCGAAGGAACTGTTTTAACTTGGGTGATGACTTCGCTTGGAGCACAGCTAAGATTAGAGGATGACTGCGTAACTTTTTCGTTTGATTCACTCAAAAAAATGAATGATCCACCAATGATAATTCCAACAAGAAGACCTGCTAAAAAATTTTTCATTAGAACGAACCAGTATTTCCTTCAGTTTTTGTTGTTTCCTCTTTTTTAGGTTCAACAACAGGCATATTTGATTCAGGCATAGGGCTAGAAGATGGAGTTGGTAGGACTGTTCCACCATGTCTTGAAAGTACAATTCCTTGCTCGAGGTAGCGTTGAATAACACTGAAAGCACAATAGATTTTACCGTGATCTGAGCTTAGATCTTCTTTCTCGCCTTCAGCAAAAATTAAACCATCGTCTTGAATTAAGGTCTTTAATCGAGCGAGCTCTCCACAATAGCTCGACTTAGATCCTTCCACGCAGACGCCATCACGCTTAATGACCTCAACAGCACCTGCACCTTTTTTCATATGAACGGGTTCGCGACAAACATCAATGACCCATTGGTCTTTGATAAATTTTAACTTTTCATGATGAATGGTGATGACACATTTATCTTTAGAAGTTGTAAGAATATTTTTTGTAAGACCAAAAGGAAATCCTTTATGACTTATCGTTGTCTCAAAACTTGCATCAAGACATTCAAGCTCGGTGTAAGTATTTGCGTTGGCAAAAAAAGGAATAAGTAAAACGATAAGACTACACTTGAAGAATTGCATTTTTATCTACCTCAATAATTATGACGGATGCATCAGTTTTTAAAAAATCTTTGGTCATATCTTTTTTTAGCTTAAAAAAGAGTTCTGACATTTTTTCATAAGTTGATTTATTTTCGATCGACTTTAGAAACTCAATCCATTTTTCTTTATGTTCTAAAGTTGTTGATTCCAGATTCTTTGCATAGCCAGCCGAGCGAATAAGTATTTGTTCACCACGCGAGATCTTAAACTCCACTTTTGCTTTTTCAACAAAGATTGGATTGAGTTCTAGTTCATTTGGAGTATTTAAAGCTTGGCCATTTTTCCATATTGTGCCACCGCCAAAATTATATCCACTGACTTGCATTGAATGGATATCTAATGTGATAAGTGTTAGTTCGACTTCATTATTTTGAAATTTTTTCAATTCATAAGACAGTGATGTAATAAACTTTTCAAAAGATTGGTCATCGAATGTTTTAGAATTTCGAAGATCCTCAAAATGTCCTAAGATGGCCGAGCTTGCGACATATGATTTTGATGACGCCATTAGAATTAAGACATCTTTATCAAAGCAAACAGTATCGAAAAACTCTCCACCAGAGCTCTCCCCCGCGGCAAACTTACTATATATTGAGACGCCTTTTAATTTTTCACTTCTAAGAGGGACCAACTTTTCATGAAGTCTCTTTAAGCGGTGTAGCTCTAAAAGATTTTGTGTTACTAAAGCATTCAACTTTAACGACATTTCTTTAATCTCGCTCATCTTACCTGCACCATCTCGAGCTAGAAGTGCTGATCTTAAAACGGGAATATAGAATTCAGCATCTCTGGAATAATCGATGAAGGCATGAATTTGTGCTCGGTCTAAACAAAGCTGTCGCATTTGCCACACTTGGCCAGCATCAGAGTTTTGAACATCTCCAAGCAAGATGACTTGAGACTTAGATTTACTTAACGGCAAATCAAGTTGCTCTTGCCATGAATAATCAACAAGAATGAGTTTGTTGGCATCTAGTAAACTACTTTCCAGATCTTCTAAGCTTGAGGCAAACCTCAACTCGTCACCAGCAAGCGGCAATCGTGGAATGATGGCAGACAACCAGCTTTTAAAGCGGGGATGTCGACTAAATACAATGGTTTCTCGCATGGACAATCCTTCGTCCTGTGGCCCTTAAATTGTGTTTATTATACGAGAGCTTGGACTTTGGTGAAACCGTAAATACCTGAATACCCAATAAAAGCTCATATTATTGTCATAGTACTTAAGAGAAATTCTAGCCTATCTCACTGAAAGCCCGAATTTATCTAAAGTTCACCCTCTAGTTGACCGAATCGATCATGTGATGGCGTTAAAATAATATCTAGCGTCAATATTAATACATCGGTTTTGAATCCGGCGCTAGCGAGAGATGAAATGAGCGATAAAAAAAGCAATGTTATTTCATTACACGGACATAAAGTTGCCAGCTCGACTCAGAGTGAAGCTGAAACTTTGCGCCAAAGCCAAAAAGAATTTTGTGAGCAAGCTGTAAGAAGTATTTTATATGCACTCGATTGTAAGGATCATTATACCTACGGCCACAGTATGCGTGTTGCGTATTACTCACTGACATTAGGCAAAGAACTAGGACTAGACGCTGAAGCGCTCTATAACCTAGAGCTAGCGGCTCTTTTTCATGACATTGGTAAAATTGCTGTACCTGACGCAGTTTTAAATAAGCCGGCTCGACTTACAGAAGATGAGTTTTTAGTTATGAAATCACATCCAAGTAAATCAGCTGAAATTTTAAAAGGCTTTTCACCTTTTGAAGATATTGCAATTTGGGCGAAACACCACCATGAAAGATATGATGGTAGAGGTTATCCAGATGCCATGAAAGGGGAAGATATCCCTCTTTATTCAAGAATCATTTTAATTGCAGATACATTTGATGCCATGACGTCAACAAGACCTTATAGAAAAGGCTTGGCTTATGAAGTTGCCTTTGCAGAACTGATTGAATTTTCAGGCTCACAGTTTGATCCTCATTTAGTAGAACATTTTATAGCTGCTATGAGACGTGAAGAAGGAAAGAACGAACAAACCTTCAAACTCACTATCGTGAATGGCGAATTCAATAAAGACGCTGCTTAATTCTCAAAAAATCTTCGACTTGTAGTCTTATTCCCTATCGGGATATGATCTACATATGAAAATACTTATTATCTCATTGCTTCTTTCAAGTTGTAGCCTTCTTCCAAAGAGCGCTCCTACGCCAAGCCCACACCTCATCACCAATGGTTCAGAAATTGAAACTCTAAGCTCTACGGAGATGCGAGATCAATTATTAAAATCAGCAACTATGGGCGGCGGAATCTATACTATTGAAGCTATGCCTCTGACTAAACCTTACCTTGAAAAGAAATGGAAAGAAGTTGCTGAAACAAAAGCTTTAACTGCAAGCCAATATAAAAATGGAATCAAGAAGAATATTACTCGATATTCTTTAAATAAAACCTGCGTCCAATTTAATTATAGTGTTACTCGATTTGAAGAAAACAAAGATATCAAAAATTGGAAAATTGCCATCGAACTTAATGATGAGCTCTTTTCACTTGAATGGTTAGATCCAAACAACCAAGAGAATACTTTTGTTAGTGAACAACTAACTTCAACCCATAAGGGTAAAAGATGGCACAACAGCGCTATTGCCTGTACTCCAGTTTCTCTCGACTTGTGGCGTGGATTTACACTAAAAATTAAAACAGCTTTTGTACCTTGGCCTTTTTCTGATGAAGACTCAATCGATTGGATCTTTGAAGCCCTTACAAAAGAAGACGAAGCTGCTGTTGAAGAGCTTAAGAAAAAGAAGTATCAAAAATATAGAGGTTGGTAGTTCTAGGGAGCGACCAAGTTAGATAAATCGTCTTGCTCTTGAATCGTCGGCTGAGAATCATCAGAACCTGATTGCTCTTTTGACTTTCCACAAAAATCAGTAGGCTCTGGTTTGTTCACATAAAATTTTTGAATAGCGGCACAGTCACCAGCTGAAGCATACACGTCCCTAGTTATGCATTCTGTACTCTGATCATTTTCTTTATTCCAGTTTTGATTTTCATAACAAGTGAAATAACTAAATTTATCGACGCAGGCCCAGTGATTTTCTTTACAATTATAAACAAGTCCACGACCACTTCTTAAATAATTTGGTGGTTGAATATAAGTAGGATCATCCCGATTAACCGAATTCTTCATGTTTGTTTCAGTCATTTCTTCCGATTTATCCACGGCTTTCATTAGCATATCCAAACTAGATTCTTTCTTTGTATCCTCTTCATCCATTCCAAGATCAATTGAGGGTGTCGGTGTCTCTACTACAGGTTTCTCTTGAGCAGGTGTTAAAACAACAACAGGGGTCTCTGGTGGCACTTCTTCAGGCTCTTGGTTTTGCTCATAACTAGAATCATACGAAGGTTCTTCCTCAGCCATAACGGGTGTTTCTATTGACACAGGAGTTTGTTCAATCTCTGCCTCAGCAGAAGATTGTGATTCCTCTTCACTGGCTGATTCTAATGCCGACTTCTTAGCTTCTTCTTCTTTTTGTTTTTTAAGTAACATGGCTGCTTTTTTGACAGGTGTCATTGTTGGCTTGGCAACAACTGGGACTTCTTCAACACCAGAGTCATTCTCAGCCATGAATTCGTCGAGGATAAAAAATGCAATGGCACACATGACAATGATTCTGATAATTTTTGTTTTTTTAGCTTTTTTCTCAGCTTCTTCGTCATCTTCTTCTTCGTCGTCATCTTCGTCACTTTCTTCGTCATCATCACCAGAGCTCTTGATTTTCTCTAAATCGTGACTATCCGTTGGCTCATCACCATCGACTTCCTCTAGATCATCTTCATCCAGATCTTCATCTAGTTCTACTCCCAACTTTTCGCGAATAGCTGGGGGTAAAGCGGCGAGTAATTTCTTTTTTAACTCATCGAGATTCAAACTATCTCCATTTCCTGATATACCTAACTTATCGAATTTTCTCGGGAGAAGTTAAGTGTCTGAAATTGATGATGGTGTTATTAAATATGAGCGGCATTTCACTCCATCTGCTGCTCTTAAGCCCGATCAATACAGCGCTCTTGAAAACTGGAGAAAAAAGCTCTACCACCTAAAACTGATAGGTGAATACCCTGATGTTTATATCGGTTATGGCAATTTATCCCAAAAAGTCCTTGGCTTAGACCATTTAGAGTTCATTATTACTGCGACACAGACTGGTAAGTTTCAAGATTTGACTGGTGAGCATTACACCATTGTTGAAAATTACGATCTCGATAAAAATGCCATTTATGCTAGAGGTTGCATGGATGCTTCCAGTGAGGCTCTTACTCACGCAGCCATCTATGAATGTTCAAGCGATATCAATGTTGTATTTCATATTCATGATCATTTTCTATGGAATAAAATGCTTGAAGAAAACTATGATTCAACTGCAAAGGAAGTTCCTTACGGAACCGTTCAGATGGCCAAAGCAGTTAAGCAAATTGTTAATGGAAAAACGTCAGGATTATTTGCCATGGCAGGTCACTTAGATGGAATCGTTTCATGGGGAGAAAGTCTTGATGAAGCTGGTGAACTTATTCTTAAGCTAGTTAATAGATTTAAGTCTTAAGCCAACTGGCTTTCATTAAAGATGTTTTGGGATTTAACTGAATACCTTTATCACTATTGATCAACAAAGTTCCTGGCCCTAACTTTAAGCACAGGTTCCATATAAACCATCCCATTGTTTTTCTATGATTCACTTCAACACAAGGATAATAAGTCGAGTCTTCCAACTCAAAACTATCAATTTCTAGTATTCCTCTTGCTCCCTTTTCCTTCCAAGAATTAACGACTTGAATAAGTTCATCCTGAATCTGCTTTGGCGTCTCTATTAATTTTCCACCAATAAAATTTCCCTGCGAATTAAGAAAGTTTTCGACTGAGAAAAGCCTTTCAATAGCGTTGTCATTAATATTAAAAGTTGTTCCTATAACTCTTTTAATATCTAGCGACTGTTCCAAAAGAAGAGGTCCTTTTTGCAATCGTTTTTGGATACCTTTTCTTAGTGAATCCTGTTCTAGCATTTGTAAGCTTATTCGCCACTGCCCAGTTCCACCCATCATCCATGGATCTTTTAAACGCCATCGTCCTTCCGTCATCATTTTCTTAAGTTCTTCGAAGCTAGAGACAATGCCTCCCATAGGAGTCCAAAGCTTAAGCTGTTTATTTAGAAGGTGGTTTTCTAGTTTGCAATTACTGAGTTTAGAAATTGAGCTAAACTCTCCCCACCACAACTTGCTCAATTCCGTGACTGGTACTAACTTAGCATCAACATATCTTAGGAACTCTTCGTCATATTGAATATCAGTTGCAAGCGCAAGTTCTTCATTGCAATAGAAATAAAGACATTCCATTGATGATTGTAGAACTTTTTTCAACCAAGCTGGTGCTGGAGATTGATAGAGTTCATATTCGTAATTGAAATTTACGTTGTTGCTTTCCATGTCTTTCGTTGAGTAATCCTATAATCATCTTGGTAACTAGCTAACTTCTCAACAAAATCGGGTGAAAGGCCACAACGCTTTCGAAGCTCTGGCTTAAAAAGAATACCCTTGGCACGATCGGGAGTTAAAAGTGGTGGAAGGTTATCCAAATAGAACTGCCACAGATCATCACTCTTGCAGCTTGAACCTAACCACTTGGCACCTCTAGCGACATGGACGATCTCATCTTCTAAAACGACATTCATTGTTTGAGCTGACTTAGAATCACCTAATTCTTCAAAAACCTCTGCATAATATGAAGCAAAATCCAGATTAGCAGATTCAAAAGTTAGCGCCATGAGCGCATAAAATTGTTCAGGTGTTTTTAAATTTGGGGTCTGCTTCCAAAAGAAATCATTTAAAGGAACATCACCAAACTCAACTCCAAGTTCTTTCATGCGAACAAGATAGAGCTTTAAATGCTTCTGTTCATCTCTCATTGTTAGAATTAAGTCTTTCTTTAATCTAACGCCCTCTTCAGTGTCATGAGGATAAACGAGTAAGGCCGCTGCCATCATCTCTAAGGCTAGCAATTCATGATTGGCAAAGAAGTGAAAAGCGATGCCTTTCTTTTCATCTGAAGCAAGCGAGCCTTTGGCCGGAAACTTTGCCTTTTTGTTACTAAAGGCAATTTTATCACCGCGGCCTGGAAGCTGAGGATAATCTTGTAATGGAAAATCAATTGGCTCAAAGCTTTCTATATAGCAGAGCTTATCTTCAATACTTTTGCCATAAAGAATTTTATTAGCTGCTTCGACCCAATTCACTTTTTTACTTCTTGCTTGAGAATTTTCTTTTCTTACTACGAGCTTTGTTTCCCGGAGATTTACTACCAGGTTTAGAGTCTTTTTTAAACCTTGAAGACCCTCCGCCAGCCTTAGACTTAAATCCACCAGGGCGACTTGGTCCACCTCTTCCAGGACCTGAACCTCCGGCTCCAGGACGGCTTGGAGCACCTCGTCTAGCGAATCTCTTGTTAGCAAAGCACTCCTCGCATATCGCAAATTTAGAGCGATCAGCAAGCTTTCCGCCACAACTAGCACAGGTTGGAACGATACGATCAGACAGAAGATGGTTCAGTTTTTCGATCGCCAATGTTTTATTTTCTAATAGATCAGTTTCATCAAATTCAAAATTTTTGCCATCAAAGTGTCGTGCTAACCATTGATAAAGCTCTACACATTTAATTGAGGTTTCGAGATAATCAATATCACCTGATCTTGCATCAATCGCATCATTTTTAATAAAGCGACCTGCGACATAGTGATTGAGAATCCATACATAGTACTGAACATGTTCCATGAGCCCAAGGTTTACAGGTGCACAAGCAAAACCAAAAATTTCAGCCGAAGATAAATTCCCTTCTTTGTCTGCCTCTTCAACTGTTTCTGCTAGTTCAATCATTTCTTTAAGATCGACACAAAAGAATGGCTTCTTAAAGGTCATCGTATTAAAAAGTCTTAAAAATTCAGAAAGACTTAGTTTTTTGAGCCCATTGCTTTCAAGTGCATTATTCACTTGGCTAAAAATATCAAGGTCAGGACCGACCATACATTTGGTTTGCTGTTCAAGCTGACTATCTAGTGCGTCTTGAATCTGATTTAAGCCATCTTCAACTTTAGTTAAACAAGTAACAAAACCTGTTGGAAACTTATTAAAGCGTCCCGCTCTACCAGCAATCTGTTTAATCTCACTGGCTGTAATAGGATGTTCAACATTGTTGATATATTTAGATAATGTAGAAAAAACAATTCGGCGTACAGGTAAGTTCATTCCCATAGCGATGGCGTCAGTTGAAACCATAATATCAGTCGAACCGTTATCAAACTTTTTCGCCATCTCTCGTCTTACTTCAGGAGAAAGACGTCCATACACAACTGAGACTTTAAACCCAGCACGCTCGAGATCAGATTTAAATCTAAGAGCATTTCTTCTAGAAAAAACAATGAGAGCATCATTTTTTTCAAGATTTCCAACAGTGATTGGACGATTTTCAACTTGGAGCTCAGTCATTCTTGTATAGTTTTTAACTTCGAGAGTATCACCACAAAGATCAGCGACTTTTTGAACAAGATCTAGAACACTCGGATCACCACAAACATGAATTTCTGGCGCCATAATATTTACAAGTGCTCGAGTCCAAGCCCAACCACGAGAGCTATCAGTAATCATTTGAATTTCATCAATTACACAGCAATCAAACTCTTGTTGCAAACGAGCCATTTCAATAGTTGAAGACGTATGAGTCGCCCCTTCTACTTCAATGACTTCTTCGCCTGTTAAAAGCATACACTTAACTTCTTTATGATTAAGCGTATCGTACAACTCTCCAGCTAAGAGTCTTAGTGGTGCGAGATAACAACCTGTCTTAGCTTTAGCAAGGGCTTCAATCGCGTGATACGTTTTCCCCGAGTTTGTAGGCCCCATATGATAGATAATTTTTCTATGCATATGTCTGGCATTTGAATGAACCCAAAACTCTCCAAGATATTCTTGTAAAATTGTACCTGAAATATCTTTTCTCTTAAGTACCATGACGGAGCGAACTGTTTTTTCAAACTCACGCTCGATCCAGTTTTCACTTTTCCACAAAGAAGAGCCAATACTGGTAAAAAACTTTTTATAATCAGTTTCTGACAAGAAATCTTCACCGAGTCCTTCTTGAACCAAGATTCCTTTTAAATGAGGCCTTAGAAACTTTTCTCTAAGAACGGCGACTTCTGATGGGTACGTAAAGCCATCTTTAACCATTGATTTGATCTGAGACTCTAATCTATTGAGCGTTGATCTTTTTAAACGGTAGCGAACTTGATGTAGTCTTTTATCAATTGCTTTTTGAAGTCCATAATATAAATCAGAGACTGATCTCTCACCTGTTTGTAGAGCTTCCTCAATTTTCAGTTTTACATCATCAACTTCTTTTTCACATTCACTATGAATAAGATCACGAAGTTTTGCTCTGTAATCAGTAACGCAATCATGACACTGACATTTAAGATCTTCTAATTTTCTATCGACATTAAAGTAGTCTGTTAAATCTTTTTGTGTCGTTTCGTGATTAGATTTAACTTCTTCAATCCACTTTCTAACAACAGCAAAATGCAGATCCATAATCTTTGGATTTAGTCCGCCGTCTTGGCCAAAAAAGAATTTTTCTTTTTGTGGAAAAAGACAGTCATCTAAAAACACAAGATCTAAAACATTATTTCGCTCAACAAATTCCTGCCATGGTCCGTACTCTTCTTTAAATTGAAATGTAAGAGATGGATAAACTTTAAAGAAATCATAAAACTGAGTTTGAATCTTACTAATAAAATCTAAAACAATCGTCGCATCTTCTAAACTTCTAACGTAATCATCTTCATCGGCGTAATTATTAACTTTAATAATTGTCTTACGTTCGGCATCTAAATGTTCTTGAAGTTGAGTAAAATCGGGTAGACCCGCGAGATCAGTTGTCGACAATGGAAAGCATCCTCGTAAGGAGGGGGGAAATCCCCTGAGTTAATCTTACAAGGCTAAATGCACCTAGTAAATTAACTCAGGGTTAAAAATTAACGGTCTAGTTCAATAACAAAAGCAATAGCTAGTTTTGAGAATTTAGCGGCGTGAGAAGCTGTGCCACGCGAAATTTCAATTGTGTCATTAGCTGTGTGAATCTTCTTATTCATTTCTTTCATTCTAGCTTCAAAAGGCATTGAAGCTGGGAAACCATTTGAGTGCCATGAAGCATGGTCAGAACAACCATATCCACACTTGTCATAACCCCAATTTAAGCCTTCTAAATACTCATCAATGATTTTACCAAGAAATTCATTTTGATCAGCATTAGTGAAGTCTGTCATCATAACGATGTCGAACTCGTCAGACCCTTTGAAGTTCGTCATATCTAGTTGCATTACACCAATAACATTTTTACCAGCATTTTTGTAACTTGCGGCGACTTCTTTAGAACCACGAAGACCAACTTCTTCGGCAGCATAACCCATGAATTGGATCGTCTTATTTGGGCGATATGAGTTTTGCATTAAAACGCGGATAACTTCAGTAATAGAAGACATGCCAGAAGCATTATCGTCAGCACCTGGAGCTGTTGCATTGGCACCACCAAAATAGCCTGCAATAGAGTCAGCATGTCCACCAACTATAATAACTTCCTCAGGGTTTACTGCCCCTTCAATAGTCATAATAACAGAAGGTTGCTTCCAAGATGCATGGTCAAAAAACTCAACTTTTACATCTGAGCGGCCAGCGGCTAATTCTAACCAACGCTGCTTGATCCATTCTTGAGACTGAACACCAGTATCTGCTTGATAGTAACGATTTTTGAATGAAGAAAGCTTTCTGATTGATGATTCAATTTCAGAAGCTTGTACTTGTGGAAGAAGCTTTTCAACTGTGTCTTGTTGATCGATCGTGTAGTTGGCAAAAATTGCTTTAGCAGCAAGTGCGCGATTGTCAGCATTAAAGAGCTCATTTCTTGCTTCATCAGCATTATCGTGGAACATAAAACCACCACAACGATTAAACTCTTCGTGCATCATATGTGATAGAAACTCAACGCCAGACTCTTTAGTCTTAATGACTGCGATTCCATCACGAACTTCTAAAATATCTAAATTATTTTTTAAATTAGATTTTGCACTTGTTAGTGCGTCAGCATCAATCGTTAAGAAAACATCTTTTTCGTTTGATTTTGGTTGGAACTTTGAAAAATCTACATCTTCATGAGCTTGGGCACTCAATCCTGATCCCAAAGTCATAACTAGTAGCATCATGCTTAGTTTATTCACAATAGCCCTCCGTTGGCCGTGCAAGTATTTTGCGTTTCTTCCTTGAATGTCATTACAATGAATGGACCAAACAAGTGTATCTCTCTTTATTCAGATTGCGAGTACACATGCCTTATAAATACTTACAGGTGACTATGAAAACAAAGACTTGGCTTACTGAAACACTCAAGATTAAACACCCAATTATCATGGCCCCAATGTTTCTTGTTTCTAATGACGAGATGCTTATTGCTGCTGCCAACGCGGGTATTACAGGTTGTATACCTGCTTTAAATTACAGAACTCCAGAGGATTTTGAAGCTGGTCTAAAAAACCTAAAAGATAATTGTCCAGGTGCTTTTGGCGTGAATCTTATCGTTAATAAATCAAATATCCACCTAGCAAAACAAATTGAATTGCTGACCAAATATGTCCCTGATTACATTATTACTTCTTTAGGCTCGCCGCGTGAGGTTATCGAGAAAGTAGGTAAGCTTGGTTCTAAAATTATGTGCGACGTTGTCGATGTTGATTATGCTCTAAAAGTTGAAGAGCTTGGTGCTGATGCGCTAATTGCTGTTAACTCTGGAGCCGGTGGTCATGCAGGCAAAATCCCAAGCTCTATTTTAATACCAATGCTAAAAGAAAAATCGAAACTTCCCGTAATCGCAGCTGGCGGAGTCGGAACAGGTGACTCACTTTTATCCATGCTAGCCCTTGGTGCTGAAGGTGCTTCTATTGGTTCTCCATTCATCGCTACCAATGAAGGTGGTGTTAATGATGACTACAAACAAGCTTGTATTGATTATGGCGCTGCTGATATTGCGATGACTTCAAAAGTTTCTGGAACACCATGCACAGTAATCAAAACACCATATGTTGAAAAAATTGGTTTAGAGCAAAATTTTATTGAGAGTTTTTTAAATACAAATAAGAAAGTTAAAAAATATGCCAAGATGCTCACCTATTACAAGGGAATGAAGTTGCTTGAAAAAGCAGCTTTTTCTGCCACTTATAAAAGTGTCTGGTGCGCGGGACCTTCAATTGAATTTAGTCATGAAATTGAATCTGTTGATCAAGTTGTGAAAAGACTAGTCACTGGTATGGAGCAAGCTTATAAGCAATTAGGAGCTCGCTTAAGTGACTAAAACAAAATTCTCCTTACTAGGTAACCCTAATTATACTCGCTTGTATATTGCTGGCACGAGCTCTGAGCTAGGTTCATTTATTACTGAAACTGCTCTCATGCTTTTAGTCTTTAAACTATCCGGTGATGACAAAGGCTATCTAGGTTTAACTAGAGCAGTCTTTCTTTTATTTCTAACTATAGGTGGAATAGTTGGTGGTCCAATTGGTGCACTCAAAAATAGAAAAAGTGTTCTGATTTTTTGTGATCTCGTAAGAATCCCTATTGTTGCTTCTCTATTATTTTTGAAAGACCCCAATGCTATCGTCTGGATGAATGGCATGATTGCTTTATTTACCGGGATCTTTAATCCTTCCAGACAAGCGATGATTAATGAAATTGTGCCGCAAAAACAAATCAAGAAGGCAAATGCTCTATTTGGCTCAACGTTTGCCACACTACATTTAATCGGACCTTTTGTTGGAGCGTGGATTTTTTCACAAACAGGTCGAATGCATGAAATATTAGCTTTTGATCTTTTCACATACTTTATTGGAATTTGGTTTTTAAGTCGCATCGTCTACAAACCAAAATATTCTAATCCTGAGACTCGTTCGAGCTTTAGCAAAGAACTTAGAGATGGGTTCTCCTACTTAACAAAAAGACTTGATCTGATTTCTATGTTTGCTAATAATATTATTGCGGGCTTTGTCATTGGAATCCTTATTCCTATGCTTTTACCTTTTGTGCAAGACCAGCTTGGTGGTGGTCAAAAAGAATATGGCATCCTTCTTTCACTTTTTGGGCTTGGCGGGATCGTTGGTGGATGGTTCTCTCATAAATCATCTCAGCTCTTTTCGACTGGAAAAATAATTACATGCACTATTTTCATTGAACCTTTGATCATGGGTTGGTGGGTCTTAAATACAAGCCTATTTATCGGCTATTTTATTTTCTTCCTATGGGGAGTTCTAGTCTTCACTCGTATTCCATCTCAACTCAATCATATTTCTGAAACGGTACCATCTAATGTGCTTAGTCAGATGTTTTCTCTACTCGATCTGGCTTTTGTCATTCCCAATATTTCTAGCGGAATCTTGTTAACGTTTATTGCTAACGAATACTCTACAGCAGATCTGCTGACTTATAGTGCTATCATCTTTGCTTGTCTCATTTGGCCAAGGGCGTTTTTAAAAGAAACACAAAGCTTGTTTAGTAATGAAGTCGACAAAGTTGATCGCGACAATGAAGCTTTGTCTTAAGCTAGGATTCAATTTATAATAGCGCTATGAAATCAATTTTTTGGCTAAGATCTGAAACTAAAGACCATGAACGTCGCACCCCACTTACACCTACAGGTGCTGAGCAAATTCTTGCTGACGGACATCAAATATTTGTAGAGCGTTGTCATGATCGCATCATCGATGACGAAGTCTATGCCAGTAAGGGATGTGAGCTCGTTGAAGCACACTCATGGACTAAAGCACCTAAAGAAGCCATTATTCTTGGTCTTAAAGAATTACCAGATAGTCGTGAGCCTTTAATTCATAAGCATATTTATTTTGCTCATGCTTATAAAGGCCAATCCGGTGCTAAGGAATTATTGCAAAGATTCAATGAAGGCGGTGGAAGCCTTTATGATCTTGAGTATCTTATTGACGAAAATAATAGACGTGTTGCCGCTTTTGGTTTTTGGGCAGGTTTTAGTGGAGCAGCTGCGGCCATGGACTCTTGGGCCGATCTTAGCCAAGGCAAAGAGTTTGCCTCACTTAAAGATCATGAAAATCAAAATGAATGGATACAATCCTTAAAAGAAAGACTGAGCGGTAAAATTCCAAGAGTCATGGTGGTTGGTGCTAAAGGTCGTTGTGGTAATGGGGCGATGACACTTTTAAATAATATTGGCATTGCTGCGACTGGCTGGGATTATGAAGAAACAAAAGGTGGCGGACCATTTAAAGCCATTGCCGAACATGATGTTTTTATCAACACGGCTTTGATCAATAAAAAAATTCCACCATTTATTACTGAAGATATGCTTGAAGATGAAGCTCTATCAATTATTTGTGACGTCAGCTGCGATCCATCGGGAGACTTAAACCCGATCCCACTTTATGATCGTGTTGGCTCATGGCTACAACCTCTTCAATCAAAATTAATTGCTGGCAAAATTAGACACATATTGGCGGTTGATAATCTTCCGTCACTATTGCCACTTGAAAGTAGTGAGGACTTCGCCTCACAACTACTTCCACATCTTAGATCATTTGCAATTGATAATGATTACCCTGTCTTTAAGAGATCATTAGAAATATTCAAAGATTATTCAGATAAGATATAAATCCAAGGGCGCTCGACAATAAAAGTTTCTGATTGAGCTTCTTCAAGTTCATCAAAGATTTTGCCACGAACATCTAGAAAGCTCGCTTTTGCTTTATCAAGTCTGATTGAGGTTTTCTTTTCGGCTTTAGAATATTCAACTAAGCCTTCAAACTTTACAGTAGCGCTTATTCCTACATTGACCTTAACTGCGCCCTTAAATTTATTATTAGAAATATTTAACTGAAGAGATTCTACAGTAGTGTCATCACCACGACCCGTTAGATCTAAAGCTTTAACAATAGCCCGAAGAATTGAGCTAAATTGATCAGATCGAAGCGCACTTTGATAAACAAGTTTTGACAGTGATACAGAACCTTCACCATTAAGACAGCTCTCAATCAGTTCAGCTGCACCAGCACACTGAGCACTCAGGCCTTCAATCGTAATCATTTTATCTTCATGAATTCCAGTAAGATGTCCAATGGCTGCTCTTTGTGAAGTTGCACCAACGACTACATCGACTCCACTCCACTCGGCTGTTTTAAGATCCTTTACCCAGTCAGAAGGGTTGGCCCACTCCCATTGATCATCACCTGCAGTTAAGACATATCCTTCACCTGCTGCTTCAATAGTAATTTGAACTTGTTTGTTTTTAAAAGGAACTTCAAAGTTATCGGCAACGCCTGAACCATTTGGGGCTTCGTAACTTCCACTAAAGCCGGTTACATTAAGAGTAGAAGCGTAGGCTGAGTTTATCAAAAACAAGACAGCAGCAAGGTAGCGCATAAAGATTCTCCGATAAATAATTAGATAATTACCTATCGAAGAATCTGTTTGTTGACCTTTGCGCTTATTTAATTAGGGGCAAATATAACCAGTTCTAAAGTAAGCCTGCTCGCTTAAGAAGTGGCTCGACTGAAGGCTCTTTTCCTCTGAAATTTTTATAAAGCTCCATGGGATGGGCACTTCCGCCTTTTTCTAATACATTCTGTCTAAACTTTTTTGCTATCTCTTTATTGAAAATTCCATTCTCTTTAAAGTAGGCAAAAGCATCAGCATCAAGTACTTCGGCCCATTTATAGCTGTAATAACCTGAAGAGTAGCCTCCATCAAAGATATGAGAAAAGGCCGTACTCGAGCATGTACCTTCAACTTTTGGAGTTGTTGAAGTTGCAGCCATGATTGATTCTTCAAACTTTTCTAAATCATCGATCTTTGAAGGATCTCCAGAAAACCATCCCATATCCAAAAGTGCAAAAGCTAATTGTCTAAGAGTATTTCTGCCTTCATGAAAGGCGGAGGCGGCTTTTACATTTTTAATTAATTCATCGGGAATAAGTTCACCAGTCTCATAATGCTTAGCAAATAATTCAAGACATTCTTTTTCGTAGACCCAATTTTCAAAAATCTGACTTGGTAATTCGACAAAGTCCCAATACACACTCGTACAAGAAAGAGATCTATATTTTACTTTCGATAGTAAAATATGAAGAGCATGTCCAAATTCATGAAATAGAGTTAAGACTTCATCTAGAGTTAATAGAGATGGCTTGGTTGAAGTAGGTTTTGTAAAATTACAAACTATTGAGGCATGTGGCCTAATGTCTTGATTATTCTCCATCCATTGACTACGAATATTATTGGCCCAAGCCCCTCCAGATTTCGTAGGTCGAGGAAAGAAATCAGCATAAAACAGGCCGATAAAACTTTGGTCACTATCTAAAACTTCAAAAACCTTAACATCTTTGTGATAGCCTGGAAGATCAGATCTAGTTTTAAAGTTTAGCCCATAAAGCTTATTAGCTGCCGCAAAGACGCCATCGATTGCATTTTCAAGTTTGAAATAAGGTCTAAGCATTTCATCATCAACTTTAAAACGTTCCATCTTAAGTTTTTCAGACCAATGAGCGTAATCCCAAGCTTGAATTGGATTGGGACCATTTTTGGTATCAACCCATTGTTGCATATCTTCAATTTCTTTCTTTGCTGCAGGAGTAGCCTTATCCAATAGATCCTGCATAAAAGTTTTTACTTTTGCAGGCTCTTTCGCCATTCTCTCTTCTAAGACATAAAATGAGTGGTCTTTATACCCAAGTAGCTTTGCTCTTTCATACGATAGCCAAGCGATTCTTTTGGCAAGTTCTCTATTATCAAACTCACCTTTATAAGCTCTTGTGGCGAAGGCCATATAAATTTTTTGTCGAAGCTCTCTATTTTCAGCATAAGTCATAAATGGCATAAAGCTTGGGTAGTGCAGAGTGAAAACCCAACCTTCAAGCTTTCGATCAATGGATTCTTCGCTGGCGGCTTCAAGCGCAGAGTCCGGCAACCCTTTAAGCTTTGACTCATCTGTAATATGCATAAAAAATTTATTCGTGGCTTTTAATAAGTTATCTGAAAACTTAATTTTTTTATCGGCTAATTCTGTATCAATAGCTCTTAACTTTTCTTTTTGTTCGTCATTTAGATTGGCCCCTTCTCTTACGAATCCCTTATAGGTTTTTTCAAGCAACATCAGATCTTCACCTTTAAGGCCCTGTCTCTTATCCCAAACTTTTTGAATTTGAGAAAATAGCTTCGAATCAAGTGCTACATCATTTCCATAAGCTGTAATTAAAGAAGAAAACTCTTCTGCCATACTTTGAATCTCATCGGTTTTTTCAGCGTGATGTAAATTGTAAAAAACGGAAGAAACTTGATTTAATTCAGCGTCAATAAACTCCAATTCGACAACTGTATTTTCAAATGTTGGTTCTTTAATTTCTTTAATTTTTTCAAGTCTAGCTTTTGCCATTTCAATTGACGTTTTTAGGCTTGGAAGAAATTGGCTATTATCTAATTTATTAAAAGGAAAGGCTTCGTAATCAAGCGAAGATTTTTCCATAAGTACATTAGTCATTTTTGATCCTTGGTTAATAAAGTATGTATTTTTGTAAGAGGAATAACGGCCACAAGCCAAAGAATTAAGGATGCATACAATAAAGTATCAATCCAAAATAAGGCCTGTACATAAATCATAATGAAAGAGATTATTCCTTTTCCAAATCGATAACAAAACATGTCGACAATATATTTAGCACCATATTTTTGTTTATTTGTTAAAGGAAAATAAAGAAGTTCTTTGCTTACTGCAAAAATTGAATAATCTGTGCCTTTTAATACCATAAACATTGAAGCAACGGCTAAGGCTCCACCACCCAGAGTCCACATTTGTGTCGCAAGGTAAATAATTGGTATGAGTAGATGAATTCTTCTAAGACTTACAAAGCGAAGTAAGAACGGAAGGACGATGATTTGCAACATAAACGCAATAAGATTGATCCATGTATACAAACGTCCAAGCTGCTCCGTTTTTGTGACTTGATCTGGAACTGCCAATTCAAACAAGACATTGAATTTAAAGTTGGCAAGATTAATAACAAATTGAGAAAGAATCACGATGGCTGCCATGAGTGCGGTATATGTTTTGACATTACTAACCGAGGCTAGAGGTGAAACATCCGTCTTATCATTTGCTTTTTTAATATCCGTTTTATCTGCCATGAGATAACTAAATATCGATAATAAAATGATAACGCCACCAGCGATGGTGATACCACTTAAGCCATACGTTTTAGTAAATTGGCTTGTTAGAAGACCGCCAAAAACTCCGCCAAGAGACCCAATCGCTCCTAGCGGTCCATATAAGATCTTAGCAATTTTAATATCGACTAAAGTGTTGAGTAGCCCATAAACCATATGGAGCATCACCACAATATAGACCTCTTTCCATATGTAGAAAGGCCATGCAAAGAATGTGTTTCCTGATTGAACCATAGAGAAACAAAAAAGTATGAAAGCAATACTAAAAAGACCAGTACCTGCGTAGAGAATATGGATTCTCCACTTGAGTTGAAAGTGATTATAGAAGCTTACTAAAATTGATAATGCTAATACTGACCAAACCCAAACTAGAGGTGAGCTTTTAGCGCCGAACGATTGTAAAAATATTGCCGTAGAGGCTGAGCGTATTAATGGGTATGAGAGCAGTACAAGAAAAACGGCTAAGCCTAAAAAGAAAATATTCTTTTTGGTTGATTGATCGACTTCGGAAAGCTGATGTTTTATATCAATTAAATTTTTGAGCATCCTTTTTTCCTTCATCGCAAAATAATGTCTATTTTGCCCTCAACATAGTAGAATTCAACTAGGCATAATAACTCTCAACCCAAGAAGACTGAATGGATAAATTGGCCATCGTCATTCCCTTCTATAATGAAGCAGACTGTATTCCCAGTCTAATAAAAGAACTCGATGGTTTCATAGACTTAATCGATGCACAGACATGTATTTATGCCATTAATGATGGTTCTAAAGATAATTCAGCTGAATTACTGGAAAGTGCAGCATTAACAAGAAACTGGTTAAAAATCATCAATCAAGCCAATGGTGGTCATGGTAGTGCCGTACTTAACGGATATTATCAAGCTCTTGAAGATAAGACTGATTGGATTTTTCAAATGGATAGTGATCAGCAAATCCCAATTGCCGATCTTTTGCCACTTTGGGAACAACGAAATAAATCACAACCAGTATTAGGTATAAGACGAAATAGACAAGATCCAAAAGAGCGTTTACTGGTATCAAGGATTTTAAAGAAGATTATTCGCCTACTCTTTCATGTGAAAGTTGAGGATGCGAATTGTCCATTTAGACTGATACCTGCCAACAACTTAAATCATTGCCTTAAATTTATTCCACGAAAAACATTTGCACCTAATATTTTTATATCGATTATTCTTTCAAAAACCAGCGACATTAAACAAGCTTTTGTCACTCACTGTGAGAGACAAAGGGGAGTAAACTCGATTAATAGAATGAATTTACTAAAAATCTGTAAACGTTGCTTTGGTGAATTATATCATTTTTGGCTGACTAGGAACTCATGGAAACAATCCCAAAACATACACCAATCCTCTTTGTAGGAGCAGGTCCAACCACTATTGGAGCATGCTATCGACTTCGCGGTTTAAAATATGAAGATTATTTTGTCGTTGAGGCCGGGGATCAGTTTGGAGGTCTTTCTAGAAGTTACTTAGATGAGCAAGGCTTTACTTGGGATCTTGGCGGACATGTTCAATTTTCACACTATAAGGAATTTGATGCTGCCATGGATGAAGCTCTTGAAACTGAGGGATGGCTTCATCATCAACGTGAAAGTTGGGTATGGATTAACGATCAGTTTGTACCATATCCTTTTCAATATAATTTCCATCTTCTTTCTCAAGAAACAATTCATACCTGCCTTGAGGGGCTTAAAAATAGATCAAACGAAAGAAATCCAAATCACTTCAAAGACTGGCTACATCAACAATTCGGAAAAGGCTTATGTGATCTTTTCATGTACCCTTACAATTTTAAAGTTTGGGCCCATCCGCCAGAACTAATGAATCATGAATGGATTAGTGAGCGAGTAGCGACAGTTGATCTTAGTCGAGTCGAAGAAAATATTAGAACAAACAAACTTGATGTTTCATGGGGACCCAATGCTACATTTAGATTTCCAAGTGTTGGCGGCACAGGTCAAATCTGGAAGAACCTTGGAAAGAAAGTCATTAAAGAGCGAGTAATCTTTAACACTAAAGTAGTTAATATTAGCGCTAAGTTTAAAGTTGCAACACTTAGTAATGGGCAGCAAATTTCTTTTGATAAATTGTTTAGTACAATGCCAATCGATAAATTATGTAAAATGATTGAAGATGAGGATTTTGCAGAGGTTACTAAGCAAGCAAAGTCTTTACCACACTCATCCACTCACGTCATCGGCATTGGGCTTAAAGGCCAACCATCAAAAGATCTTGCAGGTAAATGTTGGATGTATTTTCCTGAAGACCACTCCCCTTATTATAGAATAACGCTATTCTCACAATACAGTCCCAAAAATGTACCCAATCCTGATGACAATTTTTCTCTTATGCTTGAAGTTAGTGAGTCACCTCATAAACCAGTATCCAAGAATTTAATTGAAGAATGTATCAACGCACTTTTGAAAGATAAGCTTATTGAATCAAAAGAACAAATCATATCCAAATGGTCAACAAGACTTGAGTATGGCTACCCTGTCCCTGGAATTGGTAGAACAGAGATTATTAAAGACTGCCATTCTAAACTACAATCTTATGAAATCTATTCGCGTGGTCGCTTCGGTCATTGGCATTATGAGGTTTCAAATCAAGACCATTCATTTATGCAAGGACACGAATGGGTTGATATGATTTTCAATCGTATAAAAGAAGTTACGCTGTGGAACAAGTAAAATCTTTTTTAAAAGAATATTGGCCTTTCCTTCTGTTAAGTTTATTTGGTTTTATATTGAAGTTCTCTTTTCTTGAAGACAGACCTCTTCATCATGATGAAAGTCTCCATGCCCAATATGGTAAATATTTTGCTAATTCTTTTTCCACTGGATTTTATAAATACGATCCCATGCTTCATGGGCCTTTTTTATACCACCTTCAGGCTCTTTGGCATTGGGTAGCAGCACCATTATCAAAAGCTCAAGTGCGGTTCATCCCCGCTCTTCTAGGATGCTTACTTTCTTTAGCACCATTACTTTTTAGAAGAAGACTGAATAAGAGACAATTGTTTTTTATCATGCTTTTCTTGGCTATTTCGCCTACCTTCACATATTGGTCTCGTTACTTAAGGCACGACTACCTGGTATTAGCAGAAATTACTCTTGGATTATTTTTATATATTGTTAGACCAAAACACTGGATCATCTTTCTCGGATTTGTTTCGGGACTTCATTTTAGTACAAAGGAGAACTTCTTTGTACACTTAGCTCTTTTGGCAGGATTTGTTTTAACTAAAAATATTGTTAATAAAAAAGTCGAAATTCCAAAACTAAAAGATGTAGGGATTTTTATTTTGGGTTTTTTAATCTCATCAATTCCACTCTATTCAGGCTGGTTTCAATATTGGCCTGGATTTCTTGATGGTGCTTATAGGAAAAGTCTTTCCTATTGGTTTAATCAACATCATGTTGAAAGAATTAAGGGACCATTTTTCTACAATTCATTAATCATCAGTATTTACGAAGTTTGGATTGCACCAACATTACTTTTGCTAACTGGATTATGGATTGCAAAGCAAGATTACAAGTGGCGTATCATTAATGTTAGTTTTATTTTTGTAATCTTTACAACCTCATTACTTTTACCATCACGCTTACCCGATTTTGTTCTTTCCGTTTTGAAAATAAAAAACTCAATCGATTATTTTCTGTTTTTCACCATCGTTTTTGCAGCTCTTCGCGTCACAATCACGCTTATTAAAAAGCAAAAGACAACTCTGGCATTTTCAAGTTATATATTTTTCTCCAGTCTTTTTACCTATTCTTTCTTGGGTGAAAAGGTTCCATGGCTTTCTCTTTATCCAATCATGGCATTTGCTGTATTGATAACTTTATTGCTTAAAAATTTAGATAAAAAATATTTTTACTGTCTATCTATTCTTCTATCACTTAGTCTGTTTAAAACGATCTATATCAATTTCATTTCTGCTGGCTCTGCAAACGAACTCATTTCTCAAGTTCATACGACTAAAGAATACGAAGATATAGTGATAAAGATTAGAGACAGCTTAGATAAACCTGTAGGAAGCATAAAACCAAGAGTTCTCATCCTTGATGATAATGGCTGGCCTTTATCTTGGTATCTCTGGGGTTACGGTGGAGTTGATTACTCTAGCAACAGAGCACCAATAACTGATTATGATTTTATTTTTGATAAATTCTTAGACTCTGATCCATTGGGACAGCTAGATAAAACCCATTCGAGACAATTAATATCTCTAAGACATTATTGGTGGCCGAATTTTTCGGAAATTACATTAAAACGTTGGTTAAATCTATATTTTTTTAATCAACCGTGGTCAGTGACAGGTGATTATAGAGTCTCTTTGTGGCGCAAAAAGAATGGTTTTTTCAGCGAATAATTAGATAATATTTTTTAGATTTAGTTCCAACACTATTTGTGCGAGTAATTCCCTTATCTAGCGCTATCGTTTTGTTTTTATCAATGAGATTTTGTACGATCTCTCCTAAATCAACTTTTTCGTTAGACCTTACAATTCTTGAACTTGAAAGAAAGCTGTTTTCTGAACCAATTCGAATTTCAATTTCGTAATTCGATCCTCTTTTAGCACATTTTATTTCTGCGGTTGAGTCGTTCATTTCAATACTAGACCATTTTCCCTCTAAGGTTTTTAGAATGGAGATGCTTGTTCCAGTATTATTATCGTTTGATTGAATAATATTATTTCTTTTACCTATTGAAATAGAGTTTGTGTCTTTGTCTGAATTGGTGACCTCTGTGATTTCCATATCACAGAGAGATGGTTGAACTTCAAAGTTAGTATGAGTTTGATATCTTGAGGACAAGAACTTCCTAACTAATTCCACTCTAGCTTCATCAATTTTAATTTCCAGACAATTAAGCTTGTTATTTTTTCTAATGACATCATCTGCGGTTAAAATCGCTTTTACAAAACTGCTTGCTTCATTAAGGTTTACTGTTTTAGGAAAACAATAGGATTGAAAATTTTGGCCATAAGCCTTTAGACTTACGAGCCAAAATAATAAGATCATATAAAATTTAAGGTTATTCAGTGATTTCCTCAGGAAGATAAGTATCGCCTTTTTGGCTACCCATAAATTCTTTAGCGGTATCAAAAGAACAAAGATCAAGAGTTGTCTGAAAATCAAAATTGGCAGGAAGTTTTCCGGCTTTGAAAAGCTCATCACATGAACAGCTAAGTTTTTTCATAAAATCAAAAAACTTTTCGCTCGTTTCGGAGCTCATGAGATGCTCCATTAAACACGAATCTTTTTCGGCGACATTCTCACTCACGCCAACAAAGTCTTTTAAAAAATAAAATAAAAGAGTTCTGGCCGATAAAATACGATGAACTTCTTTATGACCAACATCCGTTAAGATCAGAAATTTGCAGTCCTCTTCTTCTTCAACAAGACCTTTCTTTTTAAGGTTATTTAAAGCAGTAGAAACTGAACCTTTAGTAAGCTTCAAATCTTTTGCAATATCTGTAACTCGCGCAAAGCCTCTGGATTCTTTAAGTTTATGAATCGTCAAAAGGTAGTGCACCATTGAATGGGAGAGGTCGGCTGAATCCTGATCAATATCGTGTTTTTTTGTCATACTAATTTTTATCAGTAAGAGGTTTTGGGGTCAAACTGCAACAATTTATTGCACTTATACATCCCTTGTTATTGGTACCTAAAATGAGGTAACTTGTTAAAATCACGACCTTTTCACACCGGAAAGACTTACTTCACCTCTAAAATGCGGCTATTTCTTGGCATCATGATAAAATTGAACAAAGAGGGTAACTCCATGAAATCGACGTCTTACTTCATTATATCACTATTATTTGTCAGCCTGGCTTGGGCGCAGAACGATAATCGTGGCCGCGCCAACGCTAAAGCTGACCCAAACCTCACTGATGCCGAAAGACGCGAATCTGAAACATTTATCCATGAAGGACGAAGCCAAGCACTTATGTTGCAAGAATGTGCTGGCTTATCTGAATCGGAAGCTGAACTTTATCAAAAAGATCAGGCCAAGGCTTACCAGCAATTTGGAGATAAACTCACAACTGGAATGGATAGATGTGGTGGAAATGAAGAAGTTAAAGGTCTAGGTCTTTCCCCTGAAATGGCCGGAGCTATCACTACTGCTTATTCAGCCATCATTGGTTTAGGTGGTCTTGGTGGAAGCATGAAGCTTAAACCACTTGATGAAGTTGCTGCAGAAAAGCCCGCGACAAATGAGCCTGCTGCTAATTCTCAACCAAATACCACGACTGAGCCAGGTGCAAATACCCAACCAGATGCTAATACGGATACTTCTGCTACGGCCGATAATTCAGCTGGTGGAGATAGCTCCGAAGGTGGAAAGCAAGAAGATGAGCGAGATGATACCGACTATTGTAAATACGTCGCTGTTGGAACAGAGACAATCGCAAAAGTTCAGCAAACCATGGCCCAACAAGAAATAAATAATGTTCCTCTTGAAGAGGAGAAGAATGCACAAAGAGCTGCATTGATGAGAGTTTCTCGTGGCTATAAGGAAAGGCAAAAAAATGCCAACACTCAGTTTATGGGCTGGGGTGCGACCACAGGTTGTTACGCTGTTATGATGTATACTCCAGTGTCAGCTGCATCAGGATCTGCATGGCAAAACCTTTTAAAACTTGGATCTGCAGGCTTTCTAACAACTGTTTTCTATCAACATGTTGAGGGTTTTAAAGAAGCAGCTAAAGAAACTAAGAGGATTGCAGATTTAATGCCTGGAGCAGGTGAATGTAATCCACATACGGATCGTGATTGTTATTGTTCAGAACCAACAACAATGGGAGATCCAAGATATTGTGCACCTTACGCTCATCAACGAACAATTCGTGATCCAGGTGTAACGATGAGAACAAGTTGTATCACCAATAAAGCTGAGTCTGATCCTAAGTGTGCTTGTCTCCAAAATGATTCATGTCTACATAAAGGAATTGATACACTGTTCTCTCTAGATGGCTTATCTGGTCAAGTTAACCCTGCCTTTGCAGGTGACCTTAGAAATCTTTCGAGTGGAACCATTGCAGGAACATTAAACACAGATGCAACGAATAGAAATTTAACTGCAGCTAGAAATGCAATGAGGAAAGCTGATGAAGGTCTTTCAAAACTAACTCCTCCAAATTCGAAACTAACTCCTTCGCAAATTAAAGAAGCTGAATTTTTAGAATCTAAAGGTGTACCAAAAGTCTTGGCCCAAGCCATGGCTTCACAACCTGTAAAAGGTGACTTT
Organism: uncultured Halobacteriovorax sp.; assembly: GCA_964352405.1. GTDB lineage: Bacteria > Bdellovibrionota > Bacteriovoracia > Bacteriovoracales > Bacteriovoracaceae > UBA4207. The sequence goes on along the minus strand of CAYGRY010000004.1, from coordinate 45,353 downwards.
AGTAAAAGTCTTGCTCTTGGCGGAGGTGGTTCACGACCTTCATCAGCTCCTACAACAAAAGATAAAAATTTTAATGCTAGCCTTGTAGACTCAAGTTCAAGCAAAGGTCTGAACACTAAAAAAGCAAAGAAGTCGCAAAGTGCTGCCGCCAATCCTTTTGCTAAATTTATGAATAAGGGTGGAAATGGCAAGAGCTCTTCAAACGGTGAAGTTTTAAATTTTGCACAAAAAGCACAAGCAGGTGCTCAAATATCAAATCGAAAGGATTCGAGTGTCTTTGACATTATATCTCGTCGCTATCAAGTCTCGGCTTGGAGAAGACTGGAGCTCGAATAAATGAAGCAATGATAACGATTTTTTACGACCAGCAATGCGTTCTTTGCAGACGATATAAACAAGCATTAGATTTTATCGATCATACGGCGTTTAATTGGCTCGATGCAAACAACGATGAATCCATAAAGATTATCGACCGAACCAAAGAAGAACTCTTATCCGAAATTCATATCCTTTTAGAAGATTCAACTATTTTGAATGGATCTGAGGCCATGAGCTTTATTCTTAGTAAAATGCCAGGAGCCTCTCGTTTTTCATGGCTCATGGAAAAAGACTCAACAAAAAAAGCCATTGAAACGTTTCATTCAACTAGCGAGAAATTGCGTCGCAGATTGATCAAGTCCTGCCCATCATGTAAGAATAGATCATCCTCAACATGATCCGGAGCCAATGTTGGTAGAATCTACTCCCTTTGATCAAACACTGATCATCATTCCTACTTATAACGAAATCGATAATATCGAGAGAATGATCACGACACTTTTCGATCTATATCCCGCTGTTCACCTATTGATTATCGAAGACGGCTCTCCCGACGGAACTGCTGACGTTGTAAAGAAATTACAAAATGAGAAGTATTCTTCAAGACTTCACATTATCGAAAGAAAAGGTAAGCTCGGACTCGGCACCGCCTATATTACTGGCTTTCGCTGGGCCTTAGAACGCAGTTACAACTTTGTCTTTGAGATGGACTGTGACTTTTCTCACGACCCAGCTCAAGTCAAAGATTTATTATATGCGGCTCAAACGAATGATCTTGTCATAGGCTCAAGATATATTGATGGTATCAGAATTATCAACTGGCCTTTTAGAAGGCTTCTACTTTCCTACCTCGCCTCTATTTACACTAGATTTGTTACAGGTATTCCCGTCCAAGATACGACTGGCGGATTTAAATGCTTTACGAGAAAAGCATTACAGTCTTTAAACCTTGATAATGTCATTTCAAATGGCTACATCTTTCAACTCGAGCTTAATTATAAAGTATGGTTGGCGGGATTTTCTGTTAAAGAAGTACCTATCATTTTTTATGAAAGGCGAGATGGTCAAAGTAAAATGGGTGGCGGGATTATCTTTGAAGCTTTTTTTAATGTATTAAAACTGCGCTTCAAACAGATATTAGGGACTTTGTAGATTATCTATCAATCGTTGTTCGACTGAAAACAACTCTATTAAGTGGCTCCATCATAATCATAAAAAATAGCCAAGCTGCTCCAAATTGAAGCTGCTCTGGTCTTTGCTCAACAGCATTCGTAGAATAATGAGCAATGATCAAAATCATATAAAAAACGATATGATAAAATCTAGGAAGTGGAACTCCCCAATTATCAACTCTCTTTTTTACTTTTGGAAATTTCAAATAACATAATGGAAGAACGACAAGATAAAGAAAGAATAAAAAAGCGACAAACCAGCCAGGCATGAAGTCATCTACCATACCCCAACGTCTAAATCCCTCAAGCGCTCCAAATATAGTCATAATTCCCGCGGCCACATATAAGCCAACTAAGAACGTTGTTTTTCTAAATGGAGCAAGAATCGAAGCGCGATAAAAATTTGCAATGATAGCACTTAAGATACCTGCCAACGTTAACCACTCTAAAACACCATGTGGTCCAGCAAACCAGGTCGAATAAATGCCCGATTTATTATGGGACAACCAAGAGCCTGCGAAGATGATGGCAAAGATAAATAAGAAAGATATTTTTTCTAAGATTTTCAAAGCTTCGTGCCCCATCCATCAAATTTAGTGACACGATCTAAATGCCTGCCACCTTCAAAGCTTGAGGAAAGCCAAGCAATTGTAATGGCGACAAGTTCGTCGCTTGAATTAATACGAGCTCCGAGGCAAAGAACGTTAGCGTTATTGTGCTGCTTTGATAATTCAGCTTCTTTAGAAGATCTACAAAGTGCTGCTCTGATACCAGCGAACCTGTTGGCGGCCATAGAAATGCCGATTCCAGATCCACATAAAAAAATACCAAGACAGTTAAGTTTTAAAACTTCAACTGCCCCGGCCATAGCGAAATCAGGATAGTCACAACGCTCGTTTGAGTTGGTACCAACATCAATTAGATTATGCCCAAGAGACAGGAGATGTTTTTTTAACATCTCCTTTTCTTCAAAAGCGGCATGATCACAAGCGAGGACAATATCCATTTAAATCCTAGTAACGGTAATGTTCTGGCTTGTATGGACCTTCAACAGGTACATCAAGGTATTCAGCTTGAGTTGAAGTTAACTGGTCGCAACGAATGCCGATCTTGGCAAGGTGAAGACGAGCAACTTTTTCATCAAGGTGCTTAGGAAGCATATAAACTTTATTATCGTAGTTTTTATGATTATCCCAGATTTCCATTTGCGCCATAACTTGGTTAGTGAAAGAGTTCGACATAACGAAGCTTGGATGGCCTGTAGCACAGCCAAGGTTTACTAGGCGGCCTTGAGCTAGAAGAACAATTCTATTTCCAGACTTAGAAGTATACTGATCAACTTGTGGCTTAATATTCATTGCTTCAAAGTTTTGGTGAAGATGCTTGATATTGATTTCACTGTCAAAGTGACCAATATTACAAACGATCACGCCGTCTTTCATGCTATCAAGGTGCTTACTGTTGATAACGTCAACACAACCTGTAGTTGTAACAAAGATGTCGCCGATTTTAGCAGCTTCATCCATTGGCATTACCTGAAAGCCTTCCATTGCAGCTTGAAGAGCACAGATTGGATCGATTTCAGTAACGACAACACGCCCACCAAGACCTTTAAGAGAAGCTGCTGAACCTTTACCAACGTCACCGTAACCAGCAACAACACAAACTTTACCAGCAATCATCACGTCAGTAGCACGCTTAATGCCATCAACTAGTGACTCACGACATCCGTAAAGGTTGTCGAATTTTGATTTAGTTACAGAATCGTTAACGTTAATAGCAGGCATTGTTAAAGTGCCTTTTTTAACTCTTTCGTATAAACGGTGAACACCAGTCGTCGTTTCTTCTGAAAGACCACGGATATCTTTTGAAAGCTCTGGGAAACGATCAAGAACCATATTTGTTAAATCACCACCGTCATCAAGAATCATATTAAGTGCTGAACCATCGGCCCATTTAAGTGTTTTTTCAATACACCAATCAAACTCTTCTTCGTTTAAGCCTTTCCAAGCGAAAACGGGGATACCAGCAGCGGCCATAGCAGCAGCAGCATGATCTTGAGTTGAGAAGATATTACATGATGACCAGCGAACTTCAGCGCCAAGCTCAACAAGTGTTTCCATAAGAACAGCAGTTTGAATTGTCATGTGAAGACAACCAGCAATACGTGCGCCTTTAAGAGGTTTAGATTTACCAAACTCTTCACGAAGGGCCATTAGGCCTGGCATTTCTGCTTCAGCGATTGTGATTTCTTTTCTGCCCCAATCGGCGAGAGCGATGTCTGCGACTTTATAGTCTGTAAAACTCATAAATCCTCCAAAGGTGCGTTTATAACGCACGTTGACTAATCTTTATATAATTTCATCGGACTTTAGCACGGAGACTTCCATGCCCTCAAGTATTCTGAGCACTTTAACGCTGGACAAAATTGATTAAATCCTACACTTTAGCCGTCATGGGTGATTATACAAGACTAGATATCAGGCAAGCGCGAGAAATTCTCAAATTTTATCGCCAAAAAGAGCTTATTGAGCTGATTCCGTTGTCACTTGGAATCTCGAATTCTAACTACAAAATCATCTTAAGTGATGGAGAACAGCTTCTCTTAAAAGTTTCTAATGATAAAAATCACTCACAACTGCAATCTGAACAAGAGATTTTATCCTTACTTGCAGATTTAAAATATCCCTATTCACTACGCTCGCTAAATACATCGGATGGTTCATCTATTTATACCTACGGTGAATTTTTTGGCGTCATTTATCCTTTCATTGAAGGAATACCGCCAGGACCAAGTGATGTGACCTGCGCCGAAATTGGTAAAGCTTTGGCCAAACTTCATTTATTAAAATTTGATCCAAGTGTTCACCAAGCACGTTCACATGAAGATGTTGGTTACGGCCCTAGTAAAATTAAAGAGTATATTCAATCATCAAAAGCACAGGCATATTTTGCAGAAAGCTTTAAACGTGTATTTCCAAATGGTGTAGATCATCTGGCCGATGCAAATTTACCAAATGGTATTATTCATGGTGATCTGTATTACGATAATACTTTATTTCAAAATGAATCGATCGCAGCTGTTTTAGATTTCGAACAAGCCGGTATCGGCGAATACTTATTAGATCTAGGAATTTCAATCTCTGGAACATGCCTTGAAAAGGGTTTGCTCCATGATGGTTTGATTAAAAGTTATCTCAAAGGTTACGAGGAAATTCGTCCTTTAAAACCACTTGAAAAAGAAAATCTAATCGATGGAGTTTGCCTTGGGTTATTTTCTATCGCCCTTTGGAGAATCAAAAGATTTACCGAAGGTGGACTCAATCCTGTCCTAAAGGATTCTTATAAAGATTTACTAAATAAGGCTATTGCCTTTAAAGAAGAGACTATTCATGAATAATTATTTTGCCTCTTGTCCACGTGGAATGGAAGCTGCCCTATCAAAAGAACTTTACGAAGCAGGATGTCGTGGACTTATCCCTTATCGTGGCGGTGTTGATTTTGAAGCAGAAGATGAAGCTCTCTATAAAATAATTTTATCAACGAGACTTGCATCTCGTGTTTTTTTAAGACTAGCTGAACGTCACGTTGAAGATGCCAAGCATATCTATAAAAAATTTCTTGATTTTGATTGGACCGAAGTTTTTGATCTAGAACAGACTTTTAAAATTACTACTCTTTTCGATTTAACGACTAAAGAAGTTTTTGGAAACGCGATGTATGTTTCACAAAACTTGAAAGACGCTGTTGTTGATGTCTTTAGAGCAAAATATAATGTACGTCCCGATGTCGATAAAGAAGATGCTGATGTCAGTCTCTATTTACGATTGGAGCAAGGTGATCGTCGTGGCTACAAAGCACAGCTATTGCTAGATCTTGTTGGATCTCCACTTTCTAAACGTGGTTATAGAAAAAGTGTCGGTGAAGCTCCACTTAAAGAAAATCTAGCAGCTGCGATAGTTGGAGCAACCGACTGGAATCTTAACGAAACATTTATTGATGGTATGTGTGGTTCAGGTACCTTATTAATTGAAGCCATCATGAAGTCGGCCAATGTTTCACCTCAATTTATTCGTGTTAGTGATTATCTATCAGGCCACTCTCTTGCTTATGATTTTCTAGATCACTCTTGGTTTACAAGCCATGCTTCTAAAGAATTAGCTTTTAATAAACTAGCGCAAGCTGAGGTTGATCGCTCTATTAAAGCCTTAAAAGATCTTCCAGCCGGTAAGTTTTATGGCTATGACATTGATGATCGTATGGTTGAAGTCACTCGCGCAGCCATTAAAAGACTAGGTGTTCCTGATGATCGTGTTCATCTTGAATGTATTAATGCTGCTAAACTCATCGCCCCTGCAGCTTCAGGTGTTTTAGTTTGCAACCCACCCTACGGCGAGCGTATGGGCGATGTTGATCAATTAAAATCTCTTTATCATGATTTGGGAGAGAACTTTAAAGCAAATTTTAAGGGATGGCGCGCCTTCGTTTTCACAGGGAATTTAGAACTTAGGAAAAATATTAAGCTTCAGACGTCTGCCAGAATTCCATTTCAAAATGGTAAAATCGAGTGCCGCCTGCTTCGCTACGAACTTTTCTAGCCGCCTAAAAACTCTGTAAGTTTCATTGCAAAGCTAGGATTACTATACTTCATTAAGGCGCCTGTGTTAGCGACTTTATCCATATGTTTATTCGACTTACTAAAGAAATAAGTAGAAACGTCAGGATCTTTTAAAAATAGAGTATGACCCTTAGTTGAAAACTTTCTAAGAACAAAGTCGGAGTCTAACAAACAGATTTCTCTGATCATAAAGTTTCGACCAATATACATAATGATACTATAATCACTCATTTCAACGAGTGACTTTCTAAGCTTTACACCTTTTGGAGAAGAGTGATCTGCCCAGTGAACTTTGATTTCACAGCGCTTTCCATCCAAGAAGAAATCAAAGCCTCTTTGTGATGTTGATTTTCTTTGCTCAAGTCCAAAAACACATTTGGCGTACCACTCACCAAGTTGAACCGGAAGGTTCTTTCCGTTCATCAAGATTTGCTGGCTTCTTAAAATATCGTAAGACTTATGAACTTGCTCAATCGCACCAAAAATAGCTTTATTTTCTGGCATCTGAAAAAGAATGACATCTTTAGCAATTTTTCTTAGTAGTTTTTTTGAAAACTGCTTTTCGTACCAATCGGAGAAATGATCGTCTCCAAAAAGCTCTAAAGCATCCATGACAAAACCAGCTTTTAAGAGAGCTTTCGCATCTTTAAAACCTTCTACTTTTTTTACAAGATATGAAAGTGGAGCAAACTCACCTTCTGAATCACCTTTAACGTAAAGCTTATCTTGATCGTAGTCAGTATTGCCGTGAGGCGTCTGCGAAAACTCCTTAATCACTCGATAGAGTGTTTCTAAGTTCATGATGAGTTATCCTAAATTTAATTTAAAAAAATATTCAAATTATCTTAACACTAGCCCGGTTAAACAGCTAGCGTGGATAAGTCTTCAAACTCCAATATACTTTGCGTTATACCCGTATTTCTTGATAAGACTTGCTGGCAAAAGACCTTAAAGTCGACCAGCTTAGTTTCATAAAATTCTTTCTCACTTGCATTGGCACTCGCCATCTTTTCCTTTGCGACTAGTGCTGACTCAAGAAGTCTCCATGCAACAACTAAATTTCCACAGTAAATAAGAAACTCATGAGAATGATAAAGCACTGCATCGAAATTTCCCTTCGCGGCCAACCCACCGAAGCTTTCAAGTATTTTTGTTGCGTCCTTTAAGCTCTTACCAATGACGCTAGCCTCTGATTTAAAGTCCGATGCATTTGATAAAGTCTTTTGAATTTTTTCGCCAAGTTTAGAAAAAGCTTGGCCCTTATCTTTTAAAACTTTTCGCATAATAAAGTCTGCTGCCTGAATAGCATTAGTGCCTTCATAGATCGTGGCAATTTTAATATCACGTGCAAATTGCTCGATACCATATTCACTACAATAACCGTAGCCACCATGAACTTGAATGGCATCAATCGCTACGTTGAATCCCTCTTCAGAACAGTATGCCTTACAGATTGGTGTTAATAGTGCTGTCTCAGCTTCAAGTTCTGCATTTTGTGATGAGTGGGCTTGATCAAAAAGATCTCCAACATAAAGACTAAGAGCGCGCATCCCTCTTGAAACAGAACGCATCTTAAGCATCAATCTTTTTACATCTGGAAGATTAATAATTTCTTTTCCAAATTGAGAACGCTCTTTGGCGTATTGCTCGGTTAACATATAAGCGAGATTTGCCTGAGATTCACCTTGAATACCACAAAGAAGTCTGGCTTCATTCATCATGATAAACATATTGGTCATGCCTTCGAACTCATCACCTAATAGTGTCCCAAGACATTCACCTTCACCGCCGAAAGTTATTTCACAAGTCGCTGAACCATGAAGGCCCATCTTTTCTTCGATCTTAGTGCATTTAACACTATTATTAGAGCCATCATCGTTTAATTTTTGAACAGTAAATAAGGATAAGCCTTTTGTCCCTTCTGGAGCTCCAGGAGTTCTCGCTAGAACTAAGTGGACAATATTTTTATAAAGATCATTGTCACCAGATGAGATAAAGATTTTAACGCCTTTAATAGAGTAAGTTCCATCACCTTTTGGAGTTGCTGTAGTTTTAGCAGCTCCAACATCACTACCAGCCCCCGATTCGGTTAGGCACATCGTCCCACCCCACTCACCGGTCATCATCGCTGTTACCATTTTTTCTTTTTGAACATCGCTACCTTTTTTAATGATAACGTTCATCGCTGCTTTAGTAAGACCGTAATACATCGAAAAAGAAACGTTCGCTCCATTAATTAAAGACGTACAAGCAAGCATGACTGATTCAGGACAAGGCATTCCGCCCAGCTCTTCGCTAAATCCAAGGCCGTACCAACCGTTAGCATAAAAAGCTTGATTAGCTTTATGAAAAACTTCAGGAACTTTTACGCCATCACTTTTTAAGACAACGCCCTCTTCATCACCAATTTGTCTTGTAGGATAAATTTCATTTTCTACAAACTTATCAAACTGGTTAACGATTTCAGCCAAGTCGTTGGCTTCGAATCCTTCAATATGTCGATCGGATTTTAGAACGTCAAAAAGATTGAAGTTAATGTCTTGAAGATCTGCTTTATACTTGGCCATTTTGCTCCCCTAACTAAGAATATATGCGAACTATTCTATCACGTAGTTTGACATGACCGTATGCATGTAGATGAAATATAAAACAAAAAAGCCCTCAAAAAGAGGGCTTTCTTGTTTTTAAATGTTCATTTAAAATTATGGAACAAAAACGACAAACTCACCGTTGTAAACATATCCGTCTTCAGCTTGAATATCAGCAGGTCTGTAATAGACAGGATTTACGACCAAAGGCTGCGCCAAGTCTATTATATATTTAGCACCTGTTGTAGTCCTAACTTCATAAGCACTAGCACCCACTTTTATCGCAGTAAAGTTGTTTCCTTGGTTTGCAATCTCGATCAATTTATTATGGACAGCTACAATATCATTTCCGAATTCATGTTCAACAAAATTGATCGTCTTATCATATCGACGATATATATATGAACCCGTTGTTGACCATGAAGAAGTCTTGAAACGAACTTCCTTAAGTCTATACTCAACAACTGCACTAGCTTGGTTTAAAAACTGTCCATTGACGACTTGCTGTCTAAATTCTTCAAAGCTAGAACTTGTTACGGCTGTTGAAACACCGTTTGTAAGCGGGTTTCCTGTTGTTACGGAGCTCGTACCTGCTTTATTATCTTTACCACAAGCTACTACGCCTGCTGTAAGCAATGCTAATAATACAAATTTCCACCATGATGCTTTCATAAATCCTCCACCCATTACGGGAACCAAAAATAAAATGTATTCATGGTTATATATACAAGGATCATGCCAGATAGAGGCTTCTAGTATTTAAGGACTTAGCTAAGCTGTATTGATCTTAGACACTACAGGTGTCTAAAGTTTAGACAAAAAAGCCTCCCAACTTGGGAGGCTCATTATTTATTTATCGATATTATATTATGGTTCAGCAGGATTTGCTGGAAGCGTAGGAGACAAGACGCCAGTACCACTTGGTATCGCGACTTGACCACCAGTTCCACTATTTATAATGGTGATGTTTGGAGCATCACCCCTGGATACTGTCCCACCATTTTGTGTTCTTGTATTTTGAAAGTTTGTAATTATTGAAGAGCCCGAAGTAAGTGGAGTTACACTAGCTGGGCCTCTCGCTTGGATTCGTTCTCGAATACCATTACGTCTTTGCCTCTTCATTCTACTTGAGACTTTATCTTTAATCACATCATTATCTATTTTTATTTTATCTTGCTTAATAGAAGCAGGACCACGACCAGACTCACTACTTCGACTAAAGTTTTTCTCTTTAAGCTTCTCTCCACCAAACTTCTTTCTGGCATCATTTAAAAAGATTGCTCCACCACCATCAACAGAGTTTCTTTTGACAGCTTCAAAAACTCTTTGACTAAGATTTTTTAAGTGAGCACGTCTTGCAGAAGCTGGTGCTCTACTTTTAATTCGTTGACCTAAATTATCGAGCATTTGTCCTGGAGAAAGCATAATTTTCTCGCCCAAGGCATCTGAAGCGACCTCTAACTTACCTCTTACTAATGCAATATCGGTCTTTTGGTTACCATCGGTATCAGAGTAAACATCGGTTAGAATTTCTGTTCCTCTAATTCCCATAGATGCTGTAGGTGTCTTAATACTCAAAGTCTTATCTGGTGACTTGTGGACAAACCAGCTTCTAAGCTGTCCCTTTGCTAATGAGTAAGTAGCAGTTCTTTCATTTTTTGTTTTAAATTCAAATTGATCGAGAGAAAAATCAGAGTTTGGCCCCAATTGGAAGACAGTATCATCTTTCATAATAAGCTTAGCGTATGAACCACTACCGGTCTTAATCATAGCACCTGTATTAAGTTCAGCCAGTGCTTTGGCCTGCACAGAATCTCCGCTTTCAGAAATGATTTGGACATCGCCTTTTACTTTAACTAGTTTTCCAATCGACTCAGCCTGAGCCGTTAAACTAAAACAAAGTCCAAGTGATATTAAAATTGCATTCTTCATTTTTGACCCCAATTAGGAACAACCCTTTATTCATTGTACGTCCATGCCAACGTATGAACGTATCTCTAGGGACTTATCGGTGTTAAAGGAAAAAACTTGAGAAAAACTGTCAACATAGTCTGGCATATAGCTGCTATGTACTTGAAAAGACAGTTTTTACCACTATAAACAAAATATTCGACTCTTCGCTAAAATAAACTGTGCTAACTAGAATTCTTATCTTTATATCTCTTGCTCTTTACCAGCTGCCTTATGTGCAAGCTGCTGATTCCGTTGAAGCCCAAGAAGCAAGATTAGCAAGAGCTGAAATCGCTTTAGCAGAAGGCAAAGATAAGGAAGCACTTAGCTTAATAGCAAAGAATCTTGATCCGACCTCATTTCACCGCGCGAGTTTTCAATTCATTTTGGATTATCACCTTAAGAAAGGTAAATATTCTAAAGCTCTTAAAGTGCTTCACTATATGGCCTCAAAGCTTCATGACAAAAGAGTCTTAAGTGCACGTTTTGATAAGAATTTTGCAAAGTTCTTATCAAGCCTTTCAGTTCCAAGAAAGGACGCCTTAGAAATCTACTTTTCTATTGGTGAACTTTATTTTGATCTATATGAAAAACAGGTTTTCAATTCAGACTTTGATAACCGCTTACTAACGATGTCACAAAAATATTTTGAAGTGACTCAATACTTTCGCTATCAAATTGGTTTAAGCAAAATTTATATTGGAAAAATATTAAACGAGAAAGAAAACTACCGTGGAGCTCTCAAACAATTTTTAACCGCTAAAGATCATATCAAACAAGAGATGAACCTAAACTCAGACAAAGGTCTTGAAGACATAAATTTATTGATAGGTACAACAATGGTTCAGGGGGGACTTTTCGATCCAGGTACTCTCTACCTGCGATCTATCTTTCTCGATGCTGATGCAAACACCTCTACTAAAGCTATCGCGCAAGAATACCTGGATGCCGTTAACTACCGATATTTTTCTCTTTCCGCAAAATACGGCTACCTTTTTAGTGATAATGTTTATGAACTCAATGAATTTCAACTTTCAAGGTATTCAAGCTTCGAACAATTTTTAGGTCCTAAAGGTGGTTCTGCTTCAGAGATTGGATTTGCCGCCTATTATAATCAGCCAACGCTTTTTGAGCATACCAATGCACTATTTCTAGCTTCTTTTGTTCAAACAAATTACTCCGAAGAGCTTCATCAAAATAGAAATCAGCGAAACCTATCATTTGGAGTCGATGCAAAGTATACAGACATTGAAAGAGCTTTGCCTAAACTCCGTTACATCTATACTAGTAGTTTTAATCCAACTGGAAACTCAGACGCTTTTGAAAGTACATCAAAGACGCATACAATAGAGTTGTCTTATATTAAAACTATTAACAGTGGATCACTTAACTACTCTCTTCCTTACTATCAAACCAGCTATGAGACTGGTAATGAAGAAAAGTCGATTGGGCTTAATGTTTCCTACACTCCATTCTGGACATTAAAACTATTCTCTCCATCAATCTCGCTTGGATATTTTAATCGAAATGAAGTCTCAGTAGAAGAAGCTGGTAGTCGCTATGATTTATCGACAAGTATTCAAAGCGAATGGACTGATACTTTTTCTACCTTCACAAATTTGTTAGTTCGAAAAAATATGAACGATGTCTCTTTTTTTGATTATCTCGAATACGACTTCACGCTAAGCGGTACCTATTTATGGAACTGGGGCTTTAGCTTTAATGCAGAGGTCAATCTCAGAAACAGGACTAATACAGATGATTCAAAGCTCTCTGTCATGACTTCGTCAGTTTCGGCTACCTTCACTTATTAGCCCCAAAAATGGTATGAATGGCTTAAATTTTTAAAAGGTTTTTGTATGACAAAAAGTATTCAACATTTAAACGATCGCGCCCTACTTGTTATCCTTGATGGATTTGGGGTTAACGACGAAGATCATAAGAATGCCATTAAAGCCGCCAAGAAACCAAATCTTGATCGACTGTTTAAGAGTTTTCCTTTTACAACGATTGAGGCGGGTGGTGAAGCTGTAGGCCTTCCAAAAGGTGTTGCTGGCAACTCAGAAGTTGGACATATGAATCTTGGTGCCGGCAGACCTGTCAGGCAAGATCTTGTTCGAATCAACGAAGCGATCTCTAATAATTCTTTGGCCACGATGCCCGCTCTTTTAGAACTCATTAATTTTGCTAAAAAAAATTCAAATCGTATTCATATGATGGGTCTTTTATCCGATGGAGGCGTTCACTCGAGCATTGATCATTTAGAAGAACTCGTTACTATTTTATCTGGCCATGGAATTGAGCTGTGGCTTCACGCCTTTAGCGATGGCAGAGACACTGAACCTAAATGTGCCAAAAAGTATATCGAGCGAATTAATAAACTTGATGGTATAAACTTTGCTTCAATCCAAGGAAGATCTATCGGAATGGACAGAGATCGTCGTTGGGAAAAAATACAAAATGCCTACGATACGTTTTTAGGTAAGAAAAATTTCAATTCTACCGATGCTTTAAGTTATCTTGAGTCTGAATATAATGAAGGACGAGCTGACGAGTTCTTGAATCCGGCTTTATTTGATTCAAAGGGTGCAATTCGAAAAGACGATGCTGTCTTCTTCTTTAATTTTAGACCTGATAGAGCAATACAGTTGGCCCTAGTTTTTAACGACCCTACATTTAAAGAATTCGAAAGGCCTTTTCTAGCTCCGTTCTTTCTTTGTATGGTTCCCTATGTTCCAGATGAAGTGAAACTTCCAATCCTTTTTGATAAAGAACAACTTCAAGGAGTGATGGCGGATTATTTAGAGGAGCATGGAAAGAAGCAATACCATATCGCCGAAACAGAAAAGTATGCTCACGTGACTTATTTTTTTAATGGTGGAAACAAGAAAAAACATAAAGGTGAAGAGTTTGTTTTAATTCCCTCTCCTAAAGAAGTTGCGACCTATGATCTTAAACCGCAAATGAGTGCTCCCCTGGTCACTGAAAAACTTGTTAAGGCGCTAGAAGATACCTCAATTAGTTTTTATCTGGTCAATTTTGCTAACTGCGACATGGTTGGTCATACCGGTGACTTTAACGCTGCTATCAAAGCAGTTGAATCAGTAGATCATTATGTAGGCGAATTGATGCAAGCCTGTGAAAAGAATAACGTTACGATGCTTTTGACTGCTGATCACGGCAATAGTGATCAAATGAGCTATGTCGATGGAACCCCGCATACCTCTCATACAGGTGCTCCGGTGCCATTTTCAATCTATTCACCGAAGCTTGAAGGGATTAAGATAGAGACTAATCCTGGTCCTCATGCACTTAAAGATGTCAGTCCCACTGCTCTTTATGTTATGGGTTTAGAACTGCCAGCTTCGTTTACTGGCCGACCAATTTTTAAATAGGGATACCGATGAGTGACTCAAAAATTAAAACTATTGCCGTACTAACCAGTGGTGGTGACGCACCTGGAATGAATGCTGCGATTAGATCTGTTGTTCGTACAGGTATTGCTAGAGGTTTAAAAGTTTGGGGTATTCAGCGCGGTTATGCAGGACTTCTCGAAGGCGCCTTTAGAGAAATGGATGCATCATCTGTTGGAAATATTCTTCAACATGGTGGAACGATTCTTCAAACTTCAAGATGTCCTGAGTTTCATCAGGCTGAAACAAGAAGAGAAGCGGTTAACTTACTTAAGAGAAAAAAAATTGATGGTTTAATCGTCATTGGCGGCGACGGCTCTTTTAACGGCGCTCATCAAATGTGGCTAGAGCATCAGTTTCCAGTTGTCGGTATTCCTGGAACTATTGATAACGATATCAGTGGAACTGAATATACAATCGGTTTTGATACTGCAGTTCAAACAGCGATTGAGGCAGTAGATAAAATTAGAGACACAGCATCTTCTCATGCTAGAACATTTATCGTCGAAGTCATGGGCAGAAGATCACCAGCCATTGCTCTTCATACTGGAGTTTGTACCGGAGCTGAAAATATTGTTCTTCCGTCTGAAAATGTTGATCCTTCGCAAATTGCAGCTGATATTCAGCGCGGAGTAAAGCGCGGTAAGAATTCTAGTATTATCATCGTAGCTGAAGGTGAAAAACCAGGTCTTGTGAGTTATCAAATTCAAGAAAGTTTGAAAAAAGATCATCAAATTGATGCTCATGTTTGTGTACTTGGACATATCCAACGCGGTGGACATCCATCTGCCATTGATCGCTTTCTCGCGGCTAGAATGGGTTATGAAGCGGTTGAGCGAATGATCGCTGGCGAATATCCCGTTGTAAGTGTCTACGTAAATGGACATGTTAGTGTTGCACCACTTTCAGAGTGCCTAAAAAAGAGAGTGGAATCAGCTCCAGGTCATCTCGAGCTCGCTAGAACTCTGTCCATCTAATCGGTAAAGCGGTTCCATCACTTCTTCTATTGGTAATGCATAGAGATGTTTTGGAGCTGAAATACTTTTAGTAAGTAATAGTCTCAGAGGTGATCTTTCCCCTTTTGAAGCTAGCCATTCTAAAACTTCAGGTGAATATGTATAACAATCGATTCTTCCATTAGGGTCGACTCTCCCACTCGCATAGCAATCAGATAAATTTCCTATTTGAATAACTCCGGCCAAAGTCCAATAAAGTAACAGCAAAGGAAGTTCAAGATTTCGAAGCTCTTCTTCTGATATTTTTTCAGCGTCCAAGCCATTTTCAACACAAAGCACATAACGCTTAAGAGGAATGGAAATGTTCTTAGTTTTTCCAATGAAGACAAATTTCTCTTTCATTGTCCTAGATAAGTTTTTTAGACCTATAATTTCAAGACCAGGAATTCCTTTAGTGGAATATCCAAAAACTTCAACGATCTTAATTCTTTTACCAATAGGAATAATCCCATATAAACTTGTCCCCATCATAAGAACCTCCACGCCTATTAAAGCAATACTGGATTCATCTTTTTAAGAATAAACGATGGAAATTAAAGTGATGTTGGAAGAAGCGGATCAGTAATGGAGTAATAGCAATTTAGATTTTTAGGTCGACCCGTTAAAGACGAGTGCATTAAATTTAATGTCATGGCAAAGACTTCACGAAGTTCATCACAGCCTTTTTTCGGGTTTTGACAATAATTATAATGTTCTTCATCGCAGCTTAATGACAAAGAAACAGTTTCTCCATATTCACAGTAGACCTGTGACTTCGACTTTGAAGCAAAACCTCTAAGTAATTGCCAGCCGCCGCCATCAACTTTTTGACAAAAACTTCTAATCGATAATTCTCGTCCCATACAATCAAGTGTGGATGAATTGATGACATCAACCAGTAAGTTATCTTTAAGCCCTGATTTTTCGCAAGCTTCTTTAATGGAAAATGATTTACGTTTTTGAACACCGACATCATTTTTAAGAACGGCGGCATAAGCGAATTGAATAAAGAAAATCAAAAAAATGAACTTCATGGATAAATGATAACAACAAATGAAGCTTAAAGACAAAACCTGGGTCTAAGTAAAGAAGACCCAGGTATTTAAGACTTATTAAGAAGGGAAAAGACCACGAAGACGCATAGCTTTTTCAAGTCTTCTTAGAGCGCCGATTAGGGCAGCTCTTTTCATATCAACATTGTACGTATCAGCAGCAACAACAACATTATCGAAGGCTTCTCTTAAGATAGCGTGCATTTTGCTATTAATTTCCTCAAGACTCCAAAAGAAGTTTTGAAGTCCTTGAACCCATTCAAAGTAAGAAACAATCACACCACCAGCATTACAGAGAATATCTGGAATGATAAAAGAGCCTTGCTCAGTTAAGTGCTTAATAGCTTCTCTTGTTGTCGGGCCGTTGGCACCTTCAGCAATAATTTTAGCTTTAACGTTTCTGCAGTTATCTTTAGTGATTACACCATCAATCGCCGCTGGAATAAGGATATCCACATCTAAAGCTAACAAGTCTTCATTTGTGATATTTTGAACTCCAGGCATATCCTTTAGATACTTACGCCCTTTAACCCAATTAATAGCAGCATCAAGATCAATTCCATCTTTATTATAAATTGCACCTGAAACGTCAGAGACTGCAACAATTTTTGCACCTTGAGCACGAAGATCTTCAGCCGCTGGAATACCAACTTTACCAAAACCGTGAATGGCGACTGTTGTTTTTGAATCAATTGTCATTCCAAGTTTTTGGGCAGCAAAGTTAATACAGTAAGCAACACCTTTACCTGTAGCTTCCGCACGACCTAAAGATCCACCAACAGCGATCGGCTTACCAGTCACAACGCCAGGAACGGTGTAACCTTTTAATTGAGAGTATGTATCCATGAACCAAGCCATCGTCTGTCCATCAGTTCCAATATCTGGAGCAGGGATATCAATATTTGGTCCAACGATCATAGAAATTTCTGTAGCATAACGGCGAGTTAATGACTGAAGTTCTTGACGTGATAATTCATTAGGATCAACACAGATACCACCTTTTGCTCCACCAAGAGGAAGACCAACGAGGGCACACTTAAAAGTCATAAGCATAGCGAGTGCGGCAGTTTCTGATAAATCAACATGTGGGTGAAAGCGAATACCGCCCTTTCCTGGTCCAAGAGTCATATTATGTTGAACTCTATAACCCATAAAAGTTTTTACTGTTCCGTCATCAAGACGAATAGGAACTGCAACTTGCAAAGCACGTTTTGGATATTTCAAACGTTCTGCAATGTTTGGATCTAGACCCATAATATTTGCAGCATCTTCGAGTTGTTCAAAAGCATCTTTAAAAAGAGGACTATCAAATAGACCATCGGCCATAGGAATCTCCATTATGTATTTGCAACATAAACTACTCCTGCAGCCTTAAATTGATAACGTTTTTTTTAGGTATTTAGGCGATTTAGAATCCGCGAGTATAAGATAATTCGATGCGTGAATCAGAATCACCTGTAAATGGAGCATCGCCCATATCTTGCGTTGCGCTAATTCTGGCCGTAATTTCTTCTGTTAGTGGCTTTTCAACTCTAGCGACATAGATGCCGTCTCTTACATCAAAATCAACTGCCGTTCGTACGCCAAAGTCTTCAAGATTCTTTTCCATGTGAACGTTTACACGACCGTTCAATTTTACCGTGATTGAGTTATCAATCCATGGATTATTAAGAAGAATAATGGCTTCTCCTCTTAGAACTTTGGCTCTGACTTTAACTTTAATATTTGATGAAATCTTAGCTTCAACTTTTGGAGAAAGGGCTTTTTCAACTTGTCCGATATTATGAAAAGTTGAACCTTCCTCAGCCTGTTTAATCTCGCCTGATATTCTTTTATCAGCGTAACGAAGAAGTTGCTTCATTAAGTAATCTTTCTTTTGTTGTTGAGTTGGAGTCGCTAAAGGCCCAACGGCTTCTACTTTCCAACGTCTAACGTATTCTTCTTTTTGCTGCCAAACCTCGAAGTTACTACGAACGGCATTTAGAACTCCGGCATCATCATCAATAAGAATATCTTGAATCCATAGGCGTTGTTCTAGTGGAAGTGGCTCAATTTGATCATCTGGTACAAAGTTAGCTGGAGCTCTTGATGGTGCTCTTTGGGCATAAACTGAATTACATGGTGCCATTAAGGCTCCAAGCACGCTGAGTGCGCATACGAAGTGTCGAAGACTTAGACAGTCGTCAAAACTTCTTCGTATAATCTGGTGGCAATAGGCAACCAGTTTCATCAGCTAACCCCTTATTAATTCATAATCTAATGATCTCTCTCTATTATATATAAGCAAGAGTGGTGCCAAAATTGCCCCTATGAAACGACAAAACCCCGGCCTTCCCATTCTAGGAGGATCCGGGGTTTAGCACAGCACACATAAAATCTGGGACTTACATATCAACCAGATCCTTAGTTTCTTCTAACAGACGTTTAATCGCTAACTTAGTAGCATCATCCAGCTCCATATCCTTAGACTTAGCGTTCATCACCTTAAGGAAGGCATTAGCTGTAAGTCCTTTTGGAAGTTCTGGGCTCTTTCTCGCTTTTTTACCAGCTTTAACGACTCCACCACTTCTAACGACTCTCTTGAGTTGAGCACGTTTTGTCAGTGATCCCTCAAGAATTTGTTTTTTGACGTTATCTTTTAAAGCACCACGATCAAGGGCATCGTACTCAAGAAGTACGTACTTCTCCGTATTATGCTGCTTGGCCGCTTCCTTAATATCGCGGGCCATCTTAGCAATGAGTAGAGAGCGATGAACTTCAGACTTCGAAATACCAAGAGCAGCCGTGATTTTTCTCTCACTCGCCTTGGTTGCTTTTTGATAATTCAAAATACCATCGGCTTTATCAATGAAGTGTAGCGCTTCACGTGATGAGTTTTCTGAAAACTGAATTGCCATCAGCTCTTCATGAGTCTTCTCTTCCAAGATAAAGCATGGTGCTTTTTCAAATGGAATTGAGCTCATGGCACGGAAACGTCTCTCACCACAGATCAAGACGAAACGGTCACCTTCACGGTGAACAACAAGTGGTTGAATCAGGCCGTTTTCTTTAATGTTCGCCGCAAGCTCTCTTAGCGATGAATCATTAAATTTTGTACGAACTTGATCCTTAACAATAATATCTTTAAGGCGAAGCTCTTCAAGACGAGCACCTTGTAACAGGTGGTTATCCTCAAGACGCTTCATTAGGTCTGACTCAAAGCGATCAGACATATTGATTGTTTGACGGTCTTTTTTTGTAACTCGCGCAGCAAACTTCTTAGTCATGCTAGTAGCCTCTCTCTTTATTGCAAGTTAAGTGAAGCCCATAGAGCTTCGTAATCTTTTTTGCCCTGGCTTTTAGCTCCAAGCATGAAGATCGGTTTCTTTGTTGAAATTGATTCCTGCATATCCACAAGATTTCTAACTGGAGATGTAATATGGAATGAGCTAGCTAATTCACCAAGTCTTTGTTTTTCAATTTTTCTTCTGGCATTAACCATTGAAGGAATGATTGAAAATTCTAGCTTTGGATTTTCTGTTTCGCGGATAATTTCAAAAGTATCCATTAACTCTTCTAGACCATCGATACTGTAATCTTGAGCTTGAGTGGGAATAAGAATTCTGTCAGAGGCTACAAGTGCCATAATCAATTCGTCACCAAGCATTGGCGGAGTATCGATAACAACATAGTCAAAATGATCAGTGATTTTTTCGAGGCGTTTTTTTAATAGACGCTCTTTTCTTCCCGCATTCTTTCTAACTTCATTCTCAGAAAGAATTAAAAGCTTTGCAAGGTTCGCAAGATGGCGACTTGAAGGAATGAGAGAGATATTGTGATGAAATTCTTCTTCGCCGGCCGAAGCAACAATCACTTCTTCAGCTTCGACGTCACCGATGAGCCACTCAGGAATCAAGGTTCGCTTGATTTGCACTCCAAAAGTAGAACTCAGGTTCGCTTGTGAATCTAGATCGATCACAAGAACCTTTCGACCATTATTGGCCAGGTGACAGGCTAATTGATAGCACTGCATTGTTTTACCAACGCCGCCTTTATTATTGGCAACAGTGATGACATCCATGATCACTCCTAACAGGTTTTAACTCATTGCATCCATGAGCTACCTGAAACGAAAAAAGTGTAAGCTCCTAAAAATTGTAGTGGGCCTTTCTCGGTTAGTCAAAATTTTGGTCCTATAAACTGACAGTACGACTATAGGCCCACGTTTAGCGTTGGCCCAATGCGACATAATGAATCATCTCATTGACCCGAGTTTTAAAAATAGATATCAATGCCCTTAATTAGGAGTTTTTTATGATCAAATCGATGGAAGTAAGCGAGCTGCACGACAAGCTTGGAAAAGATGAAAACTTAGTCCTTGTTGATGTTCGTGAACAAGCTGAATGGGATGAAGCCCATATTGATGGAGCGGTATTTCTGCCACTCTCACAATTAGAAGCAAGATTTGCAGAACTCCCAAAAAATAAATCACTCATTCTTCAATGTCGCTCTGGAAAACGTTCAATGAACGCTGCTATTTTTCTAAAAGATAATGGATACAGTGACCTAACTAATCTTGAAGGCGGAATTATGGCCTGGATGGACGAAGGTTTTGACGTTAATGATTAATCTTTTTGAAGATAATATTGAAGAGACCGCTCACCTACCACTAATCAGTGAAAAAGATTTAAGTGATGAAGACGTCTTAAAAGAATTAGATCAGCTTAAAGCGGAACTATCGGATCGTGTCGTTGTGCTTGGTCACCATTATCAACAAGATGATGTCATTCGCTATGCTGATATTACGGGCGATTCTCTTGCTCTTGCTAAAGAAGCGGCCAAACTTTCAAAACCTTATATTGTTTTTTGTGGTGTGCATTTTATGGCAGAGACCGCAGATATTTTAACTACTGGTAAAACTGTTATTCTTCCAGACTTAAATGCTGGTTGCTCTATGGCAGACATGGCCAATCGTGATGATATTGATAAATCTTGGGAATGGATGAAGTCATGTACTTCTGAAAAAATCATTCCCATCACGTATATCAATTGCGCAGCAACTCTTAAGGCATTTGTCGGTGATAACGATGGTGCGATCTGCACTTCATCAAATGCTAAAAAAGTTATTACTTGGGCATTAGATAAAGGTGAGAAACTTTTATTTTTTCCTGATCAACATTTAGGCAGAAACACTTGTTTTGATTTAGGCATCGGCTTAGATGAAATGGTTGTTTATAATCCCAATATGCGCTTTGGTGGTTTAACGCCTGAAAAGATTGCGAAAGCAAAAGTTATTCTTTGGTACGGCTACTGCTCTGTTCACCAAGGTTTTACTAAAGATCAAGTGACTCAATTAAAAACCAAAGAACCTGATAGAACTGTCATCGTTCACCCAGAGTGTTCATTTGATGTTGTTCAAGCAGCTGATGATAATGGATCAACTGCTTATATTATTGAACAAGTTCAAAAATCCTCCCCTGGATCTAAATTTGCGATTGGGACTGAAATTAATTTAGTAAAACGTTTACAAGCCAAGAATCCAGACAAGAGTATTATTTCTTTATCACCCTACCAATGTCTTTGCACTACTATGTACCGCGTAAGACCTCGCTGGCTCCTTGCCACTTTCCGTGCGATCAAAGACAATAAGCCAATAAACGTAATTAAAGTTCCTGATGACGTAAGCAAATCTTCTCTAGTTGCTTTAGAAAGAATGCTTTCGATTATCTAATGAAGAGATTGCTATGATTTATGCTGATTACAATGGAAGCGCTTCAGTCTGTGACGAAGTAAAAAATTACATTATTTCAAGGTTAGAAAATCAAGGCCCTTATTCAAATCCAAATGCCATTCACGCTCTTGCCCAAAAATGTAACGGCGCTATGGAGAAAGCTCGTCGTGAATGCGCTAAAATTTTAGGCGCAAAACCAGGACAACTCATTTTTAATTCTGGTGCAACAGAAGGTTTATCTCACGCTTTTTATCACCTTCTAAGTGATGGTATTCAAAACAATCGATCGTTAATCGTTATTTCTGGCATAGAACACGCCGCCGTTGTTAATCTTGCCTGTCATTATTCAAAACAAGGTTTTGAAAAAGTTGTATTAAAAACTTTAACAAATGGTCAGATTGATACAGGTCACCTTGAAGCTCTTATGAGTGAAAGAGGAAATGAGATAGCCTTAGTTTGTGCCATGGCTGCCAATAATGAAACAGGTGTTATTCAACCTTACAAAGCACTTCAAAAAATTTGTGAAAATTCCAATGTTCCGTTTGTATGTGATACCACTCAATACGTTGGTAAAACACCCTTCAATTTTGCTGAATGTGGAGCTGATTTTGCTTTCATGTCTGGACATAAAATTGGCGCCATGCCCGGAACAGGGATTATGCTAGTCAAAGATCCAACTGATCTTAAAACACTGATCATTGGTGGTGGACAAGAGCGTGGACGACGTGGGGGAACTCAAAACTATATTGGAAATGAGACCCTAGCAGTTGCCCTAAGTGCCTTTAATCAAAATATTGAAAAACTTGAATCTCTTCGTGCAAGAAGAGATGCTTTTGAAAAGAGAATGAAAGATAAGTATCCTAAAATCGTTATTTTGGGGGAAGAGTCGCCCAGACTTGCTAGTACATCCTTTCTTTCTCTTCCTGGTGTTCATGGGCAAGCGGTTCAAATTGAGCTCGAAAGCAACGGAATCTATGTCACCACTTCCTCAGCTTGTTCTGATAATGAGCCTGTTACGAGCAAAGTACTCAAGGCTATGTCTGTTTCCGACGATGTTGGTCGAGGAGCTGTTAGAATAAGTTTAGGAATGTGTTCAGATGCGCTCTGGTATGATCAAATCGGAGATGCTTTAATAAACGCCTATGAAAAACTTTCTAAAATTAGCGCTTACTAGTTTAATCCTTTTTAATTTAACATCTTGTACAAAAACAGATGTTAAAAAAAGTCGCTACTCTGAGGCAGATTGGAATCAAAATCTTAGTGATGACCAAAAAGCTATAGAGATTTTTGCAACCAATAGTATCAAAGGTAATTTAACAGCTCAGCCAGTTTATTTCTCACCCGAGGAATTGAGTCCTGTTCAGTATGGTGGAGCACCACTTCTACTTGCCTATAATAAGATTTCAAAAGAGCGATCTGAATCTACTCTCTGGTTAGATCTGGGCGACTCTTATGATTCTTTGAGTGGACCAGTTCACCAAGGACTCACCAGCTATTTTTTCAGTCAAATGGGTTATGATGCTATTTCTTATACTGAAAGAGAGCTCTCTATTATCGGTACGAGTTCTTCTCCAGTTAGACTTCCATTTATCATTTCAAATATGATTGATCTCTCGTCAGGCCAGACCTTTAAAAATGATCAAATTTCACCTTGGAAAATCATCACAAAAAATGGCTTAAAGATTGGTTTAATCAGTGTGACCAATTATAAATTTATGAAACTAGAAGCTTCCGATAAGACCAAAGGGTTATTTTTTGAAGATATGGTTTTAAGTATCCTGAGGGCGAAGAAAGAGTTTAGTAAAAATAAAGTCGATATGAGTATCTTGCTTGCTAATATTGATAGTGGTTGCCATATGAGTCCCGATGAAGAGCTGACATGCCCAAATCAGGGCGATGATCTCAAAAAGCTCCTAAGCAGAATACCTCCAGAAACAATTGATCTGACCTTAGCTTCGCCAAGTAGAATTGCGTTTGGTAAAATTAATAATATTCCTGTCGCTATGGTTTCAGGACAAGGTAAATGGCTGGCGCGCATCAGAGCTATTTTTAACGGCTCAAAACTCACAGATATTCAACTCCTTCATCCTATAAGAGTTTGCGATAAATTCTTTCATGAAACGAATGATTGTCACTTTCCTCTGTCTGGTGAAGAGGATGAAAGTGAGCGCCTCGCTCTTTTAAAGAAGACAAAAAATGAAATTAAACCAGCGAAGTTTTGGGGTCATGAAATTATTGAAGATCAAAAGATAGAACAGTCCTTTCAGCTTATTCGCACACAAGGTATTCAAGCTCCGGCGAACAAGTAACTTTTAGCCCTTGCTCACACCAACCCGCGATTGAACCCTCAACGCAGTACTTTTTGCTTTTAATTCTATCAACACCTAAGAAGCAAGCAGCTTCGTTTCTTTTTCCACACAAGCTTGCATCTTTACAGATTTTCTTAATTCCATCTGGAGTGACGACTCTAATAAATCCTCTTGAGCACTCGGCACAATTAGCTTCACAATACTCTCCATCGTCTAGAAAACTTGTACTCGATGTTCTCACATCTCCAATATAGGCTATTCTTTGATCATCTAGTTTTTCGCCCCAAAGTGGAAAGGAATAGCTTTCTTTACTTTCATACTGAATAAGTGAAATTTCTAACTTTCCATTTTTTGAACTTATACTTTCTAGACTTTTTACCGGTAGTGAATAAATCTCGGGGGAAGTTATATTGTCCAAACAAGGTGAATTATTTTTTCTTTGTACAATTGATAGGATTGAAACAGTCTCTGTTTTTAACGCCGCTTTATAAAGAAGGCAATGGAGATGAGTTTTAGAAACTTCTTGCCATGCACCTGGAACAATTGTTTTTGAACTAAAACTCACGTCTACAGCTTGGGCAAAAATCCAATACTTAATGATGTAGGCTATAAATAATGCCGTCATTATTTAATCTCCATACATCTAAATCCAGGAAGAAGAGGAAACTCAATATCTTCTTCATTTTTCTCTACGATGAAATCATTTTGCGAGAAGCCCTCTCCATTCCAATAGGCATACTCGCCTAATTCATGCCAAAGAGAGCTTGCACTTTGAGTTGAATTAGAGACAAATAAATTTCTATCTTTTTCATAAGGGTTTTCTAAGTACTCTGGTGCTCCACCTATAACATCATGTAGTCCTGCCCATGTTGGAATATCATCGGCCATCTGTTCCCATGATAAGATTTCTGAGCACTCTTCAACAAAAGCCTTTCGACAATCATCTTTATTCACTTTCCATTTATTATTTCGAGCCTTAAATGGAAATTCAGATTTTGTATAAATTGACCAAGGGTAAGGTGATCTAATAATTTTTTTAGGCCTTATAACAGATCGATTTCTAGGGTGATAAGACGCCGCTTCAAAGACAGGCAGACTTGCGAGTTTCTTGCCTCTATAGGAGCAATAAGCTTTCATTTCACTTTTCTTAAGTCCTACTGCAGGCATATGTCGGTAGCGGACCTTAATATTGAGGATATCAACATTTTCTAATTTAGTGTTTTGTGAATTGGTCCACTCTTGAACCTCTCTCCAATTCACAAGATAACGATCAATTTTAATCAATTGATCAAAGTTATCCCACTCGACTTCATTATTTTTTGTTTTAAAACTATAGCGTCTTTTTGGAAGCTCAACTTGTGTACAATCATCACCTAGAACTAGTGTTTCAATATGCTTGTTGTGTTCCAACTTAAGAACTAGCCCCCAATCCCTATTTCCATTGGCCGAAAGGACTTTTAGCCACGAAACATCAACTTCCCCGATTCGAGGTTTTTGCGATAAAAGGCATTTCATATAGTCTGGGTTGCAGCGAAAATAATTCTTGGGATAACTCACCTCAACATCAAACATGTCGCGGCAAAATGGTGCCAGCATTGTTGGATCTCCGGAGCGCCAAAGCGCCAAGAGTTCAGAAGCAGTGGTGGCAAGCTCAAGGCGCTCTTTGCTTTCTTGAATTAAATGCTTGGTTTTTTCTTGATTAATCAAATACCTGACTACAAAGGCCGTCGATGACAACACAAGGATAATAACAATGAGTTTAAAATTTCCAGATTTTTGCAAAGTAGTTCTCTTGGGACATAAAGGCTATAATTGACACTATAAGGGAACAATCGCCCGGGGGCCATAATGAGTATTGATTGGACACAAAAAGCTGAAAAAGATCGTGACGCTGGAGCCGAGGTTCTAGGCTTTCAGGATTACATGGAGCTTTTTGAAGCAAATCCAAAAAGAGAGACAAGACCAACCTTCAATTATCTTGATGATATGTTGGATTTTTTTGGAAAAGACGAAGAAGGCAACTACAAGCTCTTTGATATTATGCATACGGATGCTCCCGCGGTTCACGGTCAGTATAAAATAATTAAATCAATTGTCTCCAATCTAAAAAACTTCCAAGAAGAAGGCTTTAACAATAAATTTATTTTATTGGTTGGCCCTAATGGTTCATCAAAATCGAGTATTGTAAAAAAATTGATGAGAGGTGCCGAGGAATATTCTCAGTCAGAGGAAGGGGCACTTTATACATTTAGCTGGATCTTTCCGATCGACAGTTTTGTAAAAGGGTCTCTAGGACTTGCTTCAACTCCAACGGATCGTAATATCTCAACTTATGCTTATCTTGAAGATAAAGACATTAGTGCTATTTTACCTTCTGAGTTGAAAGATCATCCCCTGCTTTTAATCCCTAAAGAATATCGCCAAGAAGTCTTTAGTGATTTGTTTAAAGGTGATGATTCACAACTTGAAACAATAAAGAAAAACTATCTGTTTAAGGGAGATCTCTCGAAAAGAAATCGTATGATCTACGATGCTCTTTTAAAAAACTATAAAGGCCGTCATAAAGAAGTTCTTAAACATATTCGAGTAGAAAGATTTTTCATTTCAAGAAGATATTCTAATGCAGCTGTTACGATTGAACCTCAAATGCATGTTGATGCACGTATGCAGCAAATTACAATGGATAAAAGACTTGGCTCACTTCCGCCAAGCCTACAATCTCTTAACCTCTATTCACTTCAGGGTGAAGCCGTCATGGCCAATAGAGGTATGCTTGAATATTCAGATCTTTTAAAAAGACCGCTAGATACTTATAAGTACCTACTCATGACAATGGAATCAAGTACTCTTAATCTTCAAGGTATTTTAACAGAACTTGATATTTTCTTTATTGGTACAAGTAACGAAGTTCATCTTGCTGCCTTTAAACAACACCCTGACTTTAACTCTTTCAAGGGACGCTTTAACTTCATCAAAGTTCCTTACCTTTTAAATTATATTGAAGAAGAAAAAATCTATATCGAACAAGTTGAAGGTTTATCGGATAGCTCACTTTTTGAACCACACGCTCTTAGAGCTTTATGTCTCTTTGCTGTTATGACAAGACTTAGAGCAAGCCTAGCTAAAAACTTTGAAGATAAAAAACTTGCCGAAATTCTCTCTTCTCTTAATCCGTTAGAGAAATCTCGTTTTTATGCCGAGCATGCTATTCCTGAACGCTTTGATTCTGAAGCGAGACAATTGATGTCTCAGTCTTGGAATGAAGCGATGGAAGAATTTGAAAATGATAACCTCTATCAAGGCAAATTTGGACTTTCCCCGCGTGATCTTAAGAGTATTATCTACAAACTTACTTCACGCTATAAAGTAGTCACTTTTGTAGAAGTTTTAGAGTATCTTCAGCGCCTTATTACCAAGAAAAATGATTACGATTTCTTAAATATGACGGCCCAAGCTGACTTTCATCACCCAACAAGGTTCCTTGCTTTAATTAAAGATTATTGCCTAGACCTGGCTGATGAAGAAGTTCGCGCTTGCCTAGGTCTCGTCGATGAACGTTCTTACGACGAGTATATCACTCGCTATGTTCTTAATGTAAACGCGCTTATTAAGGGTGAAAAGATTAAGAATAATATTACTGGTAAATATGAAACTGGTGATGATTACTTTATTAAGGAATTTGAACAATCAATTAATCTTAAAGAAGACGTTACTAAATTTAGATCTCATCTTATCTCAAAGCTTGGCGCGCACTATCTCGACAATCCAGGTAAGCCACTAAACTATAGTGAAGTCTTCCCTGATCTTGTGAGACGTCTGCAAGAAAGCTTTAGATCAGAGCAAAAGAAAGTTATTGAAACGATTTCTAGAAACCTCGTTTTCTTTGAAGCGGAGCTTTCAGGTAAAAAGCAAGGTGATGAAGTTTCGACTCCTCTTTCTGAGGAGAACCGTAAACAGATCCATCAAGTTGTTAACAACCTAGTCTCTAATTTTAAGTACACGACAAGTGGAGCGATAAGACTTCTTCAGTTTTTGATTAAAGAACGTTACTAGTTATTAGATTGATTTAGCCAACTAGCACTGACTTGAGGACATACTTCTTTAATATTATTGAGTATGTCCTGATGTTTTGATGCCCCAGATATTCTTTCGTTTTCGATATCAGCTGTGATTTGCTTAAACCAATCAAGATAACTTTCCATCTGATAGGCATGCAATCTTTCATCAACCCTAATTAAATCTGCATTAAACGGTCTTAAGAAATCGCCTTGAGCATTAGCGTTGCTCATATTTCTTGTATATGCCTGTTCGATCTCTTTTTCCCACTGCTTAAAATTTTCAGCTCTACCAATGATATTTAAATCATTTTGCAGTAAATTTTTCAGTTTTTCGTGCTTTGCAGATTTCTCATTAGGAAAAGCTTTTTCAACAAAAGTTAGGTACGGATTGCTTCCTGTCTGAGTGGCATGAGCTTGTAGGTTATAGGAGTCATCTACAAGTTTCTTACAATGATTTCTAATATCCGTTGTTGAATAATCCCAACCCATGACACGACTGATGCCGTTTCGACAAAGTGATAATAAGCTATTTCTAGCGTGTTTAACTTCGTCTTTGGCGTCATCTCTTGTATCTTTAGCAATCTCTTCAATTTGAGAACGAAGTCTATTCCCTTCTCTCGCTGAAGAGATGTCACGATTGTTTTCACGCATTTCTTTTAATTGTTCAGCTTTAAATGTTAAGAAATTCGCCTGCAGATCTGGCAGGGCAAGTTTTCTTCTAAGTGCAGCCAGAGACATTTCTGCATCTAAGTATTTTCGCCATATGTTTTGAAGGTCTCCACAAAACTTAGTCTCTAAATCTGTATTATTTTGTAAGTAATCCACCAACTTATTCATATCTTTAAGTTGATCTTCTAACTGTATTCTATTTTTAATAGCTTCTCTGGCACACACCATACGATTAGGATTATTAACATCAGCAAGAAGTAGAACTTCAAGATCTCTAGCAGCGTTTATTTCATATTGTTTCAACTCTTTTTCGACTCTTAGATCATCCAAACTAAACGCAGTATCCTCACGAGTTTTCTCTAGTTGCTTACTCATTTTAATCATTAGAGGAAGGTTTTCTAAAACATCCTCTAATTGTTTATGAGCACCCGAAACCTTTTCATAGTTTTCGATTGCATTTTGAAATGCAGCCAATTTTTGTTCATCATTCATATCTGGTTTAAAAAGACTGATGAGTTTTTTGATACCAAAAACAACACCATCGACAGCGAAATTAACAAGAGTTGCACCTAGAGCAGCCCCTGCTCCTGTTGCGGCAGCTAAAATAAATGCATTCTCCGGCTTCATGGCTTGCTTTAAAATATCATTGGCCTGTTGCATCTGATCTTCAATGATGGCGTTACTTTCTCCCCAACGTTGATCTAAAATCTGATTAAACTCACCCATTCGCTGATCCAACACCTGATTACTTTCAGCCCAGTTTCGATCAATCATTTGATTAAAATTAGCAAACTCTTGTCTCGTTTGATCGAGAATCTGATTCGTGTCTTGCCAATTTGCATTCGAATTGGACCAGTTTTGGTTGGCATTTCCAAGTTGATTATTTGTTTCCTGCCAGTTTGCGTCAGCATATGTATTAAAAGCGGAGATATTAGTATTGAGAGAAGTCATTTCAGTTAAAAAACCTGAGAAGAGCGAGTTTGTTTGTCCATCAAGACCGACGTTGACGTTAGTGTTGACGTCGATTGTACCTGACAATAACCCACCAATTCCTCCAGTGCTACCACCAGTAGAACCACCACTTGAAGTACATAGTAGTAAACAAAGAAAGTCTCCTGGAGAACAACTACAACCTGATTGGGCCCAAGCTTTCCCGATTAATAAATCAAGAAGATCTACTGAGCTCGTTTTAAGTTTGTTCGAATTTTTTAAATATAACGTTCGTTGAAATAACTCTGATTCAACATATAATTTATCACCATAGGAAATTCTAAACATGGCGATACTCGTGTGTCTCTTCCCTGCGTTTTCCCAAACAAAATATTTAAAGAAACGATTGCCTTTTTCCCAAAATCCTTCAAAAACATAGGAATCTTGATAACGTCGCTGCACTAAATTTTTTGGTCGATAAAGTTTTTTTGCAGCGTCACCAACTTCTTTGGCGTATTGATTGAATGTTTGTTTCTCTTTTATATCTGATTCAAGATGACTAACTTGTCCTATTGGAAAAGCTCGCTTGGCATCTTGATAGAATCTTTTATAGAGCCTGACTTTTTCACCGTGCTCATTGCTTAAGACTATACCGGCACGCCAAGTCCATGGTCGATTTGATTCAGCAGCATTTAAGATTGCCGAATAAATGAAAAATATGGTGATGATGAGTTTACTCACGACCCACTTTTCGGTGAGATAACTAAATAACTTAACTTTTTACTCGACTATTGCCATAAGTTACTGATATTTCAATATAATGACTTTAGTTTCTAAAACATTTAGCCCAGTCAGGTACTGCGCCACTCATATGGTTGATGAAGAGCATGCAGGCATGAGGCTTGATCAATACATGCAACTTCACCTTGAGTCTTGGTCTCGTGAAATGGTGAAAAAGAAAATTGAGTCCGGTGATATCACAATTGAAGGAAGACCTGGAAAGATTCGCCCCAGCATGAAGCTTTCTTTTAAGGACAGGGTCACTCTTGTAACTAATAAAACATCTCATGAAGATGAATGGTGGAACGGCGAAAAAATCAAACTTCAATTTGAACCAGAAGTTATTTTTGAAGATAAAAAAATTGCAGTCATTTCAAAACCTGCCTACATGGCAACTCATCCAACAGGAAGACATCTTTTTAACTGCGCTACGGTTTATCTTGAGTCGAAAACAGGTCATACAGTCCATTCGATTCATCGCCTTGATCGAGAAACATCAGGAGTTTTACTTCTGGGAAAAAATCCAAAAGCTGCTAACGAATTAACAGTTGAGTTCGAGGAAGATAGAGTCAAGAAAGCCTATTTTTTTATTGCTAAAAACAGAGCTTGGAACGGTGAAGATGAATTTTGGGCCCATGAACGTCTTGATAATGCAGGTGATGGGCTTAAGCGTGTATATATAGAACATTTTCCACGCAACGATACTCGTGGCAAGCATGCCTCTACTCTTTTTAAAGTTTTGCATATCGAAGGTGAATATGTTGTTGGACTAGCTTTTCCACAAACTGGCAGACAACACCAAATTAGAGTTCACGCTATGGTTCATGGACTTCCTTTAGTTGGAGACAAACTCTACTTAGGAAACTTTGAAATGTTCCAACGTTTTAAAGACTTAAAAGCTGCAAGTGAAGAATATGATCTCATGGAGTTACCAAGACATGCCTTGCACGCTGTCGGTATTTCTATCATTTATGAAAAGAAAAGGCAGATCTTTAAATCGAGTATTCCAATTGATCTTTGTGATTGGCTTACTCAAAAAACAACTTTAAAGATTAATCAGCTAGAAGCTGAAATTGCTGATTCTCTTAGCAGTTATTTTCAAAAAATTTGATGAAGTCTTTCCATCACACCAGCCGGACCAGGCGCCTTGGTGATATGACTTGGAGCTGGATTAAGCTTACCTAAAATAGAAGCAATATTGGCCACGCCAACAGTGTGCGGGAAATTGGCAAACATGCCTTGATCATTCATCGAATCACCAAAATAAACAATTTGATCTTTAGTCATTTTATTTTGCTCAAGATACCACTGACTGGCCTTTTGTTTTGAGATATCTCCGGCCCAAAAATTTAAATGAACATTAGAGCAAGAAAATTGAATTCCACTGGCATGCAAAAAATTTTCGATATCTTGATAGATTTTTGGATGTTTTTCTAAGTCTCTTAGCTCAATAGCACGGTCATATTTTCGACCTAAAGTATCAGCTGATAAACGCACCTTTGAATAACGATCTTTAATTTCAATCGTGGCGTCTTCAAGTCTTGAAAGATCGGCTTGTGAAACAAATCCGTGCTCGTGGATATCACCATTAGAATCACGCCAAAGATATGCTCCGCCGCCCTCAACAATAACTCCTTGAAGATAAGACAAGTGAGTTAGTAAGAAATGTCCCCAAGAGATTGATCTACCCGTGACAATAAGAAGTGGTATTTTTCTTTGCTTTAGAAATGAGATGATATCAAAAAAAATGGGACCTAACTCTGTATGATCAGTTAGCGTCCCATCAAAATCACTTAAAACTATTTTTGGACTAAGCATTTATTGTAGTGGGTATGAAAGACCAACAAGGACAGCTGTGAAGCTATCTTTTAATCCAAGTTGAATTTCGGCACTGCCAATAAGGTTTTGATACCCTTCGATTGGAAGGTGACCATTAATACCTGTGTTAAGAGAGATTGTGCTCTCATATGTTTTTGTATCTGAATTAAGATTCATACCAATGGGAAGAGATACAAATGGGAAAGCTTCTTGTCCCCAAAAAGCAAAACCTTTTGAAACCATTGGTGCAACAGAAAGAATATTTCTTGAAGCTCCAAACTCTTTAGCGAATTCATAACCTGCACGAACTGCAACTCTTGGCTGTCTCATATAATCTGGAAAAATTTCAAAATCAGCGTTACCAAAAACGCGTCCACTTCTTTCTCCCGAACCCATTCCAAGTCCAGCATCAAAACTTAATTGCTCGCTCGCTTTTTGAGTATAACGAGCTTGAACACCCATACCACCACCAGTTGATGTCACACCTGTGATTTCAGTTGAGAGCATTTTTTTCTCAACGCTTAATGGGAATGAAGAGTAACCAGTTCCGTAGGCAAACGCTGTTGCTGAGAAACCTGAGAGGATAAGAGCAAAAGCAATATTATGTAGTTTCATAAACCTTCCTTAAACATGAAATAACTCCCTATAAGTGTAAGAAATCCTAATGGTCCCGTCAAAGTATCGCATCAAACGCCACGCATCAACAACCTGTAAACCCTCGTTCTCATTGACACGCAAGCGGCCACCGTTTATAACTGCATCCTTATGGTGGCCATAGCTCAGTTGGTTAGAGCATCGGATTGTGATTCCGAGGGTCGGGGGTTCAAGTCCCCTTGGCCACCCCATTTTACACTTCATTAAATAACCTCCCAAAATCATGAAACAAATTCAGTTCCATAAACGGAAATATTTGGGAGGCTGATTAGTCGAAGTAGAACCCTAGGAAAATTTAATCTTCTCTCTATCCCACTTTACTTTGAATTCGTGTTCTTTCGGTTGGTGAAACATGACATCTACTTCCTTAGATTCTTTCTTTTCTCTAAAGAGCAAAATTACTTTATTCATAAGTTTTAAATCTAATGGGTTAGGAAGCCTGATATCTTGCAAAGTCGGTCTTTTATCAATTTGATTTTCCACCTCTCTTTTTACTTGAGAGATAAAAATTATGATGCACTCATTTTCTTTAGCATATTCCTTTAATTTGTTCACCTGTTCTTCAAGAGGAGGATTTGTTCTTTTTTCATCAAGTTGTTGCAAGTAATCAATGATTATTAAAGAACCCTTGGAAATATTCTTTGCTGTCTTTTCAATTATATAATCTGCACTTATTTCATTAGAATAATCTAATTCAAGAAATTTGTTATTGTGTCCAATCGTTTCATCATAGATTGCGATTCGTCCTGCAACATCACGTTGAACCTCTGCTAATGTAAAATAATAGTTTTGAGCTTTACTCTTTTGAACTGCCTGAACCAAAAGGCCGATTGTAAAACTTGTTTTTCCCATGCTAGGCCTTGCTCCTATCAAAACAAGGTCTCCCTCATTGAAGAAGTCCAACACTTCATTATAAGAATGTGGAAATGGATTTGAATTCTTTGATTGAAGTAAAGACCAAGAACTATGGCCCTCACGTTCTGCAATTTTGTTTAATGCCTCAGTCATTGAAATAGACTGACTTTTTTTCAAGTCTTTGGCCTGACTTTTTAAAACATGAATTGGTGATGATAATTTCATCTGAAACCTCCGTATTAAGGTATTTAAACATTCCCCTCTTCTGTCTAATCCTTAATTAAAGGTTAGATGATTACAAATTTTTCTATTCAACACTTTAGTGCTTTCCCGATGAGGGGGGGAGGCATGAATACAACACCTGTGTATTCAGTATGAATTAAAACTAATTAGGAATCAATGGATTTATTCCAGAATCGACCTTTGCCACTTAGATGATTCTTCGCAAGTTATCAGAATCAGATTGCCAACGCCATGCAATCCATTCCGAATTCATCTAAGTAGTAACCCCATTTTATTTCCTGTATAATTTCAACAATATATACCCAGCCCCTTATTTGCTTTTGGAACTAGGATGATAAAACTGCTTTTTATATGTATTTTACTAGTAAGTTGTTCCTCTTCGGAAACGACAAAGCTATCGAGTGGATTTCAAATTCAAAAAATTGCTCCATCAACTTATGTCGCTACAGATACTGATTTCTACTGGTCTAATATTTTAGTTACAAAGACTGGTGATGATACTGTTTTAATTGCATCCTCCCCATTTGACTCACAAGGCTCAAGACTATTAATCGACTGGATAAAGGATGAGTTAAAACCCAAAAGAATAATCTCGATTAACACCCATTTTCACAGGGACGGTATTGCAGGTAATGAAGTTTTTCATCAAGAAAATGTAGAAACATGGGCAAGTAAAAAAACGATTGATTTAACAAAGACTGAAATGAAAAAGCCACTTACCAGTATGTTAAAGTTCGTAAAGAAAGAAGAATTACAAGAAAGAATCAAGAAGACCAAACTGTACCCTGCTAAAAATAATTTTGACTCTAGGATTGGAAAAACCTTTAAATTCTCTGACGAAGAAATAGAAGTCTACTATCCCGGTCATGCCCACTCTCCTGATAATGTTGTCGTTTATTTAAAAAACAAAAAAATCCTCTTTGGGGGCTGTATGATTAAACCTGGAAAAGATTTAGGATACCTTGGCGTGGCTGACGTAAAAGAATGGAGCAAGGCAATGATAAGGCTTAAAAAGTTCTCTCCTAAAATTGTCGTTCCAGGACATGGAAAATGGGGAGGGCAAGATTTACTTACAAAAACCCAAACCAACGTGACCAAATATCTAGAATCGAAAAAATAGTTCCAAAATCACTCTTTCCCACATGACAGGTTTTGCCTAAGTGATTAAATTCAGATTGCCAACGCCATGCAATCCATTCCAAATTCATCTAAGTATGAACCCCATTTAAAATAAAAAAACCAGGCTTGCCCTGGTTTTTTTGTTTTTACGAGTCCCAGCGATTTGAAACCACGACGAAGTCGGGGTGTTCTTGGGCGACAAAATCATCTGCTAGATGATTTTGACCTCTTCAGCCAATGTAATAAATTAAACTTCGAAGTAACGAGTTCGCACAAGTTGTCCCCTTGGCCACCCCATTTTTTAAGTAGACTTTTAATTTCGACCAATCCTCTTATAAACTTATTATATGAAGAAGATCATCGTCGTTGGAGCAACTGGCTCTGGTAAGTCTACCCTTTGCAAAAGACTTCAAAACAAACTGAAATATCCCTATATTCAGCTAGACCAACTTTACTGGAAACCCAATTGGATAGGTTCATCTGATGACGAATTTTTGCCTAAAATTCAAACCATTATTGAAGATAATGAAAACTGGATTATTGACGGTAATTATAGTCGAACAATGAATATCACTTGGCCTAAGGCAGATACTGTCGTTTGGATTGATTATCCTTTCTGGTTAGTTTTTTATCAAAATCTATCTCGAGCTATAAAAAGATCCCTTACAAAAGAAGAGCTTTGGCCAAATACGGGTAACAGAGAATCACTTCTGAGATTGTTTTCTAAAGATTCAATTTTAAGGTGGTTGATTAAGACATATCCAGTAATGAAAGAGCGTTATGACAATGCTATTATTGATCAAAGCAACACCCATATTAAATTCTACAGAATTAAAACGAGAAAAGAGGCTGACGAATTTTTTAATTGCCTTTAGTATACTTTAATTTAGGACAAACCTTTGGATATTCGAAAATTTCATCTAACAGATGCCATTCCTTTAGCAGAGCTATTCTATAATACGATAAGAACAGTTAACTTAGGTGACTACAATCAGGAGCAAGTCGAGGCATGGGCTCCACAAAAAAGGGACCTTGATGCTTGGACTCGCTCTTTTTCAGATAAAAATGTATTTGTTGCTGACGACAATGGGGTTCATGCTGGTTTTGGTGAAATAAAAGATAACGGCTATATAGACAGGTTTTATATCGCTCAACAATATATAGGAAGAGGCGTAGGCAAAACGATTTACCAAACCATTGAAGATTATGCTCGTGCAAAAAATATCGATAAAATTTTCGTTGAAGCGAGTATCACCGCTAAACCATTTTTTATAAAAATGGGTTTTATTGAAATTAATGAGCAAGTGGTTTTATTACGAGGTATAAAATTTAAGAATTTTTATATGGAGAAAACTTTAATTTAAGCTATTGATACTCCCTCTGATCAAATTTATGATCATATTCTTCCACCGCATCCTCTGCGTCATCCTTTAACTCTTTGGCTTCGCATTCAACCTTACTGTTAGAAAATTCACAGGCAGTATCTTGAATTTTTTGAATACCACTTTTAGCATCTCTTACAGAGTCCTCACTCATTTCATTCACTGTCTCTTTAACAACTTTAATTTCCGAGCTACCTAAAACCAAATAAACAAAAAAACCTAGTACAACGAGACCAAAAAATGTGACAGCTAGATTGCGATTTCTCATAAGACCTCCTGAAATTAAGTATTCCTATCCTAGGAGTTATCAAACGACAGATCATCTAGCGTATATTTTTCATTTGTGTTGTTTTGATCTTAAATACAAAAAAATGGCTATTCTAGAAAATACGTCATTGTCTTTTCATCATTCTTAGCCCGAACAAAGTTGCATTTTTGAAGAACACTTATCGAAGCTAAATTTTCAGAAGATACTTTGGCGATAATTTTATTAATATGGTGTTGAGTTAAAGCCTGACTTGATAAAGCACGACAAACTTCGAAGGCGTAACCTTTGCCCCAGTAAGATCTATTAATCATGAAGCCAATTTCAAACACCGTGCCATTAACAGGAAGTAACATGAACCAAGCAATTAATTTTTTCGAAGTCTTTTCAACAACAGCATAGTACCCATCAAGATCGGATTGCGACTGATGATCAAGAATCTTAGATAGCCTCGCTTTAGACTCTTCTTTTGTTTGCGCCCTACCTGGACCAGTATGAATCATTACCGCTGGATCGGACTCCATTTCACAAATTGAGGCTAAGTCTTCCGCTTTAAAGCGCCTTAGGAAGGTTCTTGGAGTTTTAAGCATTTCCATAGAATTAATATAATACAAATCAACGTAATTTGGGGAGTTTAGCATTAATAAAACCTGTTGCTCTTTGCGCTATCAGGCCGTAAAGTCCGTCCATATTCAGATGCTGATCTCTTCGGAGTGAAACATATTAAAGCCAGTGTTTAACCCACGCTGGCTTTTTTTTTGCCTTTTTTATTCTATAATCATCAAAACAATATGAGCTGAGGTTT
Source organism: uncultured Halobacteriovorax sp. (assembly GCA_964352405.1). GTDB lineage: Bacteria > Bdellovibrionota > Bacteriovoracia > Bacteriovoracales > Bacteriovoracaceae > UBA4207. The sequence goes on along the minus strand of CAYGRY010000004.1, from coordinate 7,650 downwards.
TATGGTTATTCACCCCGTTATTATCATTGGTGCTGGACCTGCTGGAATTGCTACGGCCGTAGAGGTTCTCAATCGTGGCTATAAAAACCAAGACATTATTATTTTAGAAAAGTCCGGTGAAATCGCTCATATGATCGCGGCTAAATACCCTGATGAAAAACCAGTTCTCGCAAACTACAAAGAGAGAATGGCCGAATGTATCGGCGATCTTTGTATTACTGATATGACCAAGCCTGAGTTCATCGACTACATGAAAGAGATCGTTAGCCAAAAGGGTTTAAAAATTCATTTTCATCAAAGTGTTGAAAAGATTGTAAAACTCAAAAATGGCCAATGGCGTGTTGATACAAATGAAGATTCTTGGATCACTAATGTTGTCTTTGTCGCCATTGGTAATATGTCATCAGCCAGAACTTTAGGCGTGCGTATTGATGATTTAATCGCAAACCTAATCTACGATGATATTCAAACGATTAAATCCAATCAAAAAGATATTTTGGTTGTTGGTGGTGGTGATTCTGCTGGCGAATATGCACAGATCCTTGTGTCACGCGGTCACAAAGTGTGGATGAGTTACAGAAAGGAACACTTCGCTCGTATGATTCCTCAAAATCTTGAGAAGACTCAAAGTCTGATTAATGAAGGTAAAATTAACTTCTTACCAAATTCAATCGTTACCAAGATTGCAGATTCAAATCAAAGATGCTCTGTTAGTTTCAATACCCATGAAGCTATTATCGTAGATGGCGTGGTTACTGCACTTGGGAGCGAAAGGCCCAAGACTTATCTTAAGCAAATAGGTATCTCAGTTGAAAAAGAAGATGGTGATGATTTTCTAGAAAATGAACAAGGCGGAATCTTCTTAGTTGGAGATCTTGCTTCTGGTAAAAGCGGTGGCTCCATCAATTTTGCCTTTAACAGTGGTACTAAAGCCGTATCTAAGGCCTGTAGTCTCTACTTGGACTGTGATGCATAATTTTAAGCATTTTATTAAAACATCCCACAGCGAAATATCTTCGATGCTTGATAAGCATTGGGAAGTTGATCATGCTTGCTATAGAACTCAAACGCTCAGTGAATACGAAGAACTTAAAGTCGTCTTTTCTGTTAGTTTTAATTTATTGATTGAATCGATGATTGGTGGAAGACCTATTTCTACTTATAAGTTATCTCAACCCATGAAAGTTAATGATCTCTTTGTTGATCTCATTGAGCTTCCTGCACCAAAAGCGGGCAAGTCCTACCCAAAGGGTTATGAACACCTTGAAGTTGTGATCGATATTAGCTTTGAAGAGTTAATGACAAAATATCCATCTCTCGATTGGAATACTTCTGGCATGAAAAAGGGATTAAACCCCGAGCTTCAAGCTTCTTTTGGAACTTTCAACGTCAAGTTTCATCATCACAGCCTTGAGCATATTATTAATGTCGAAAAACATCCGATGGCCCATAGTTTTTTAGAGCAAACTGATATTATTAAAAAACTATCTCAGTTTAAACCACTTATTTCTGGCACTATCCCGCTTGGGATCGATACTCCAGAGTCAGATCTTGATATTTTATTTGAGAGTCAGGATTTCGAGCTCTTTAATAAAGCTGTTATAAGTCATTTCCCAAGTGCAAACATTACAACTCATCATGATTTTACGATTGCTAAAATCAATCATCAAAACTTATCTATTGAACTTTTTTGTCAAAAATTAAAACCATTAAATCAAAATGCTCATCGCCATCTTAGAGTTGAAGGTAGATTACTGAAAATTTTAGGCACTCATTTTAAGAATAAAGTTATTCAACTTAAATCTTCTGGAATTAAAACAGAACCCGCCTTTGGCCAACTGCTTGAGCTAGATGATCCATACAAGCAATTGCTTGAGCTTTATCATTGCAGTGACGCTGAACTTTTCGCTCGCTTTGAGAAATATAAATGACCCGCTTTGATCGAATTTATATTGAAATTAGTAATATCTGTAATCTTCAATGTTCATTTTGCCCTGAAGTCGAACGTGAACAAGATATTATGTCGTTGGAGAAGTTCGAAAGTATTCTGCTTCAAGCTCTGCCCTTGGCAAAACAAGTTTGCCTTCACTTAATGGGCGAACCCTTGGCGCATCCAAAATTTCCAGAGATTCTAAAGATCTGTGAAAAGCACGATGCCAAAGTCATGCTAACAACCAACGGTACTTTGCTATCAAAACATAAAGATATTTTAGATTCAAAAGCTATTCGACAAATTAATTTTTCAATTCATAGCTTTCGAGACAATTTCGAAAAAAAAGATCTGCATCCATATCTTTTGCCTATTTTAGAATTCACTAGATCTCTTAATGATCTTAACCCAGTGACATATATCAATTACCGTCTTTGGAACCTTGGTGCGGGTGACTTAGGCGAAGCTGCCAACAGCGATGTTTATGATTTAGTGGAACGTTATTTTGATGTCACTATTAATCGTCGCCAAGGAACTGGAAAGTTTAAATCTAAAAAAGTTTGGAATAAACTCTATTTTCATTTTGATACTCGCTTTGAATGGCCTCACCCTGATCTTCCTGCAGGTGACTCTTCAGGTACATGCCAAGGTCTTATTAATCATATCGCTATCCACTCTAACGGTGTTGTTGTTCCTTGTTGTCTTGATAAAGAAGCGAGACTTTCTCTTGGTAACTCTCTCGAAAAACCTTTAGTAGAGATTCTTCAAAGTGAGCGCGCTACTTCAATGAAGAGCGGTTTTGAGCGCGGTGAACTCATCGAAGATCTCTGTAAGCGCTGTGACTATGTGAAGCGTTTTAAGCCGAAAGTTAAACGTCTGAAATCTCATTCTATCACTTGATCTCTTTATGCATGTATAGATAGATCAAGTTTATTCTTTGTCATGAATCACTCTATTCGTGTTGGCCCATTGTAAAGTTATGTCAATTAGCACTTCCCCTTCTTGTGAATAAATTTTCAAAGCGTAAGATTTAGTTGTGGAGATATGATTTTTTATTAACACATTCAAGGAGTGATCGATGAAAGCCAAAAAGAATAGAAACAATGCAAGTCTTATTGAAAACACAAAAGACCGTATTAAAACTATTCTTCCAAAAGTTGAAGACATTGAGATTAAAGTTGAAAACAATGCTAAAGCTGGAGGTTATCTTACAACGATTCGATTTAGGTCTCTCGGCAAAGAATTTATTGCCAAGAAGACAGCACCTTTCTACAAGGAGAGCTTAGAAAAAACTATTAGGGCCATCAACTCGCAAATAACGAGTTTTCGCTCTAAGCGCTTAGGTCATCCTCACCACCGTGTCGATTCCTACGCTTCTTAACAACTCAACTGGGGTGTCGAGCCTATCTCCATTGCTCGGCGCCCCAAGTCTTTGTTATTACATCATTACCTTTTTAACAAAACCTTACTACGAAGCGACTTACCCCTACTATGTTGGTAGTCTACCTCTCTAATTCTTGACGAGGTAACCATGAAAGCATTAATTGCAGTTTCACTATTGTTGGCTTCTTTAAATTCATTTGCCTTTGATTATTCAGCGCAATTTGGATTTCAAGGTGAAAGTAGTATTCCTGATAGCTCACTTCCGTCTTCGGCTGAACTTCCTGCAAGAAAAAATATTGAACTACCAACTCTTAATGTTTTAGTTTTCCCTCACACTCTTAAAAGTGATTGGTTGCACGGCAAACCAGATGACTCGTCACAATTGGAATTATCTAGTAAAGAAAATTTTGAGATTAGTTTCGGCGAAGAGCTAATTCAAACATCAAACTTAAAGTTAACAAAGAATGGAAATAGTATAAGAGCCGTATCAAATGACGGCCGAGTATTTAACTTTGACACTGCAAGAGTCAAAGGCACTTCTGCGATCAAACTTAATAGAGTTGTCTCCCCTGATAAATCACATAGCTACCTTGGAACTTTTACGCTTCAATTTGAAAATGAGGGCATTCAAGCTATCAACCATGTAGATCTTGAAACATACCTTCGTGGTGTTGTTCCAAAAGAATCTGGCGCCAGCTGGCCTTTAGAGTCACTTAAAGCTCAAGCCTTAGCCGCTAGAAGTTATGCCTATTACCACTTTCTAACAGCTCCTAGTTCAAGAGATTACCACGTCGATGATACAGCAAGATTCCAAGTTTATGCTGGCGTTTCAGGTGCTGATTCTCGCACAGACGTTGCAGTTGAGCAGACTCGTGGTGAGATCATGACTTATCAAGGTCGAGTCATTGTTGCTTACTTCCACGCTTACAGCGGCGGACGTACAGACTCTGCTTTAAATATTTTTAAGCAAAACAATGTTCCATACTGTGCAGGTAATGCAGAGATTTTTCCACGTTCAGAACTTTCTGATGAGCTTTCTTCAGGTTCTAGATGGATCGTTAGTTGGACAACTAAGGCATACACCTCACAGGATCTTTTAGAAGAATTTAAATCGAGCTCAAGAGTTGGCAGTAAGTTCACTAACTTCAATCGATCAAGCAAAGTTGATTTAGTTGAAGCTGAGATGAATGACTTATTTGAGTCAGTTAAAACTCTTAGCGTTGAGCAAAGTGCCACAGCAAGTACAGCTGATTTAGACTTTGCTGATGTTAGATCTGCTTTGGGTTGGTCTAATTTTCCAGGCTATCACTTTAGAGTAACAGATACTGCTGAAGGCTTTATTTTTAAAGGTCACGGTTGGGGTCACCATGTTGGTTTATCCCAATGGGGAGCCTTCATAATGGCCAAAAATTACAATAAAAACTATCTAGATATCGTCAACCACTACTACAACGATATTGATGTTGAAAAACTACCTTGGTCTGGTATCTAAGTAACTGTAATATAAAGGTTTTATCTCTTCTAAATACAAAAAGTTGTTATGCTTTTCCTTTTCATGTAGACTACAACGCTAAAACAATGGCGTGATATGATAAGAAATGTCGTCACATAACAACAGAGTGTCCATGAGTAAATTCAAGTCAGCCTCATCCATGGGGATTAGAGCCGCACTTGTTGCCCTAGCAAGCGTAAGAGCAAACGTTAATGAAATCCTTGAACTTGCTGGTATCAAACGTGAGAACGTAGATGATCCAGACGGAAAGCTTTCGATCGATCAGATTTCAAAGTTTTGGGAAGTCATCTCTACAAAGCTAGATGATAAAATGGTCGGTATAAACATGGCCAAGCTAACACCTTTTGGAACTTACCAAACTAGTGACTACCTACTATCGAGCAGCTCCAACGTTCGCGAAGGCCTACGTAAATTTGTTCGATTCTTCGCTCTTATCCATCAAGAACTAAGCACTAAGGGTATTGAGGAAGATGGACGTTACGAGTTTCAACTATGGCCAATTTCAGAAGAGAATGTTTCAAGGCATAGCTTGGAGTACGAGATTGCTCTTGTGTTTGAACGTTTAAAAGCGGTGACTCAAAAAAACATTACTTTAAGATTAGTTAAGTTTTCTCACGAGCGCCCAGCTGGCTCTGAAGGGTTCTACTCCGAGTACTTTGGCTGCCCTGTAAACTTTAATCAAACAAGTAATTCATTAGTATTTGAACAACATTATCTTGAGCTTCCATGTGTTGATAGTGATTCGAATCTTTCTGATCTTTTAGAAAATAATGCTAAAAAAATTCTTGAGAAGCTACCTAAGTTTGAAGAGCATGCTCAGCCTTTGTTCCTTATGCGTTTTAATGAAAAATTAAAAAATGAACTCAAAGAAGGAAGAGCAAGTATTGAAAATATGGCTTCTTGCTTTGGAATGTCTCCAAGAACATTGCAACGTAAATTAAAGCAATACGACCTGTCTTATTCAGAAATATTAACAAATCTAAGAATAGAACTATCAAAAGAAATGCTAACGAATCCAAGCCTTTCTTTAACGGAAATCGCATTTTTGTTAGGCTTCTCTGAATCAAGTGCTTTTCACAGAGCATTTAAGCAATGGACAAAATTGACACCATTAGAATTTAAAAAGGAACAAGAAGGCTAATTACTTCTTAAGGCTTTTAAGTTCTATATTGGCATCTTTTAGCGCTTGGTTAGCTCTGGACAACTCAACATTAACTCTCTTTAATTCAGCTGCTTGTTTATAGAGCTGACTATACAGACTTACCTTGTTTAACAAACGATGTTCATCAATCGGTTTGGTTAAATAATCAAAGGCTCCTAATTTGTATCCTCTAGTCGCAAACTCATCTGACTTAAAGTAAGCCGTTAGAAAAATAATAGGTATATGTTTTAAGTTCTCATCGTCTTTGAGTGTATTTGCAAACTCAAATCCATTCATCACTGGCATTTGAATATCAACAATAACTAAATGAACTTGCTCTTTCTTAAGAATTTCAATTCCTTTAAGACCAGAAGATGATTGAAGGACAGTGATATCTTTTGTCTGTTTCAAAATACATTCAAGCGTATAGAGATTATTCTCATTATCATCAATTATTAGAATCTTTAAATCATCAGCTGTGTTGGTCATAGTAACTCCGTTTCCAGCCAACTTTATCAATTGAATCTATTCACATCAACTGGTAGTTTAAGATAAGTTTTTAGAAGAGATATTTATGATTCAACGCTTCATTCCTAAGTATGTGACAAAGAGTATCTCAAGAAAACTGATCTTTTTGATTTTACTGTTCAGCTCTATTATAACGCTTATTTTAACGGCGACTCAGCTCTGGCTTGAGTTTGACAGTGAAGTGAGTGCCATCCACTCACGACTTATTGATATTGATAAAAGTTTTACCCAAACTATCACGCAACAAGTCTGGAACCTTGATCGCGAACAGATGGAAATTACGGCTAATGGTCTTTTTCAATTACCCTATGTAGATTACGTAAGAATTTCTGGCAGTGATATGGACCCAGTGATTCTTGGTGCTACTGATCTTCCTGCTGAATATTACGAGAATAACGATAATCATATTAGATTAGATAAAGATCTTTATTATGAATCGGTAAAAACTAGCATAGGTCATCTTTCAATATGCACCTCACTTGATCCAATTTATTCAAAACTTTTTAATAAAATTTTAATCACTCTTGTCACTCAAGGGATTAAAACTTTTCTAGTTTCTTTATTCATGTTGATTGTTTTCAACCTTGTCGTTGTAAAACACTTAGTGGCATTGGCAAAGCTAGCGGATGAACTGACAACTGAAAATCTTAATGAAGCAAAATTATTACAGTCTCCTACTGCTAAGGGAGATGAGATTGATACCGTTATTTCATCCATCAACCTTATGATCACCAGGCTTCGTGAAAACTATAATGATCTCAAAAATAGCGAACATGAGCTTAAAGAGCACCGCGACCATCTTGAAGAGGTCGTAGAAAGGCGTACATCACAATTAAGATCAGCCAAGATCTCAGCAGAACAGGCAAATGAAGCTAAGTCCTTATTTTTAGCAAGCATGTCCCATGAATTAAGAACGCCTCTTAACTCAATCATTTTATTATCTGGATTGATGGCCAAAAATCATGAATCAAATCTTGATGATGACCAAATCAAAAAAGCCAAAATTATTAATTCATCTGGAAAGGACCTTTTATCCCTTGTCACTGATCTTTTGGACTTATCAAAAATTGAAGCTGGTAAAATGACTCTTGAATTTGAGGACTTTACACTAAGCGAAGTACTACAAAGCATTGAAGTACTATTTTCACCTCTCGC
>CAYGRY010000003.1:51493-80557 GCA_964352405.1 uncultured Halobacteriovorax sp. | reverse complement strand
ACACAACGGGGTTTGATGTTATCGAAGAGAGTAAAAAGAAATATACTAGAGAAGATATCGCACGCAAGTTTGTCATTATTACAGCCTACACTTCTCAACAGGTCCACGACAAGGCCGCAGAGTATGGGTGCAGAGTTCTTGGTAAGCCCTTTGCAGATCTTAATGCTGCTTTAGATATCTTTACTTTAAAAGAGGACTGAGCGTGGGCGACAAGCCAATTAAAAAAGTTACTGTTGTTTTGAAACCGCATTTGATTGCAGAATTTAGTGCAGTACTTCCCAATCTGTGCACTTGGTTTGCTAGAAGAAAAGTACATGTTCAATTTTTAACTCGTGATGAGTCCCGCTTAAAGTTAGTTTTCAAGCAAACACCAAAAAATGTCAGCTTCATCGATGAAGACAAGTACCATAACTTTTCAGATTTAATTTTATCACTTGGTGGAGACGGAACGCTTATTGGAGTTTGCCGCCAATCGACGAAGCACTCCCCGCCAATTTTTGGCGTCAATATGGGAAGGCTTGGATTTATCACCGAGTTTTCTAAATCTGAATTTTTCGATGAGCTTGATGAAGTTATTAAAGGTAGAATGAATTTAGTAAAGGCGCAGCTTTATAAAATTGATATTATTGATCAGGGTAAAAGTATTGAATCATCTTTCTTTTTAAATGATGCTGTCTTTAATAAAAATCATATCTCACGAATGATATATCTAACTGTAGAAAACGAAAGTGAGCATATATACGACCTATCTGGTGACGGCTTAATTGTTAGCTCCCCAATAGGATCAACTGCTTACTCTTTGGCCGCAGGCGGACCAATCATTCATCCACAGGTTGGAAGTCTCGTTTTGACTCCTATTTGTGCACACAGCTTGACCCATAGACCGATCGTTATTCCAGACAATATGAATATCTTTGTTAAAAGTCAGGATAAGGATGAGCCAGTAAACTTAACGCTTGATGGTCAGCAGCTTCTTACAGTGCACCCCTATCAAACTGTTAAAATTTCTAAAAGCAAAGCAAGATTCGTTCAATTGGTCCATAATCCAGAACGATCATTTTTTCACACATTAAAAGTTAAATTCACACACGGCAGGAGAGAGATATGATGCCAGATTTATATTTGAAATCATTACATATTAGAAATATTGCAACTTTTGAGAACCAGGTTATTAATTTTACTCATGGATTTAATGCCATCATCGGTGAAACTGGCTCTGGAAAAAGTCTAATTCTAGATTCTCTTCAACTCATTTTTGGTGCTCGCGCAGACAAGAAGATTATTAGAAAAAATAGCGACTTTGGTATGGTTGAAGCCGTTTTCCATGCAGACTCTACAGACGTTAAGAATTGGTTAATGGAACTAGGTCACCCAAGTGAATCCAATGAAATTGTTGTTAAACGAATCATTTACCCAAATACACCCTCTAAGGCTTGGCTTAACTATCAGTCTTGCTCCCTTAATCTTTTAACAATGTTTTCTCGCAGGTACATTGATCTCGTCGGACAGTTTGAAAATCAAAAGCTATTAAACCCTTCATATTTGTTAAAGCTTTTAGATCAATTTGCTGGCCACTCAAGTCAAGTTAATGAATTCTCAAAATTATTTGAGACACTTGTTACAAAGAAGAATCAACTTCAAGAGTTTGAAGAAGAGCTAAAGCAAAATCTTCAACAAGAAGATTTTATTCGTTTCCAGCTTAAAGAAATTGAGGAGCTTGATCCATCTATTGAAGATGAGAAGGGGTTGATTCTTAAGAAAAGCTCTTCTTTAAATCTCGAAAAAAATCAAAAGACTATAAGTTTAAATCAAAACAGACTATCTGGTGACGGGGATTATTCCATTTTAAGCCAACTCGCTTTAATGATGAAAGACCTAGAAGGCTCAGACCTTCTAGCTGCGGAACAATTAGATAATCTAGCGAACTCGTACGCTCTTTTAAGCGAAGTTGATTATGCTTTAGGCTCCATGGATTTTGAGCCAATTGGAGAGGAAGAACTTGGTGAGATTTTGGATAGATTAGATCGCTATCAAAAGCTTAAAAGAAAGTTTGGTGGCAGCGTAGAAGATATCGTTAAGACCTATAGTGAGTTAAAGAATAAGACTGTTGGTTTTGATACAATTCAAAAAAGCATATCTCTTTTAGAAAGTGAAATCACTAAGCTTACAAAATCTTTAAATACAAAGGCACAGTCATTACATGACACAAGAACAAAGTCTGCCAAAAAGCTCTCTGAACTTTTAACTCAATCAGTGAGTTCCTTAAATATGAAAGGTGCTTCACTTGTTTTATCGACATGTAAAGGTGAGTTATCTGCAAGAGGATTCTCACAGTTAAACTTTAAAGCTCAAACAAATATTGGTGAAGGCTTTTTCGATGTTCAGGCGATTGCCTCTGGAGGGGAATTATCTCGAATTCTTCTTGGTTTAAGACAAGTTTTATCGAGTCAAGATTCTATTTCTGTATTTTTGTTTGATGAAGTTGATGCTGGCGTTGGTGGTGAGACGGCTCTGAAAATTGGCAAGTCTTTGTCAGTGGTTAGTAAGCACTCACAAGTCATCGCTATTACTCATTTACCACAAATTGCGGTTAATGCTGAGAATCTTGTTCACGTACAAAAAGAAACGATTGGAAAAGATAAACTTAGAACACATTCTACTGTCGGGGTCATTGCCAGCAATGATCACAAATCATTTATCCAATCCATGACACCATTAAATTAAGGATTTAAAACTAACTACGCCGTTTTCTATAGCGGCGTAGGTTTTTTCATTTAAGAAATAGCCGTTATTTACGTATGTAAAGTCATCTTTTATCCACAGATCTTTCACATGGGAATGACCACAAGCTAAGATGCTAAAGTCTGAGTGCTTTTGATGATATTCCTGAGCACTATCCCTAAATTTTTGATGAATCTTAGCAGTGTAGGATTCATCCATACTATATCTTCGACTTTTCTTGGCTGATTCTTTTGAAGCTTTATTACCAATTTTTGATATAAAACTCACTGGCACAACTTTATTGGCGAGTATCTCTATAAAACTATTCTTTATTATTTTTTTGTAGGTTCTATAATTTTTGTTATCAATCTCTACATCATCGCCATGAGAGAACCGAATCGTCACTTCATCATCATGTAAAACAAGATCACCACTAACATGAGTAATATCTTTCATTAATGGATGGTTAAAAAGATTTCCAACTAAGAAATCGTGATTACCTTCGATGAAATATGTTTTTTTTGTTTTTGAAATTTCTGATATTTTTTTGAATGACTGTGGAAACTTTTCTATCCAATCGAAATGGCCGCCAACGACTAAATCAAATATATCTCCCAAGAGAACGATAACATCGCTATTCATTGCCTCATCTAAAAACTTTCTAAACAATACTGAGGCTTCGTCATTGTCTTCTTTAATGTGAACATCTGAAACAAAGTAAATATTCATTTCTCTATTGTGCCGGATCTACTTCTATTAATCCAGTCAATCTCTCTTTGGGCTCTAAGGCCTCCCTTGGAATCGCGGAACACCAAGGGAGGATGAGCTTAAGAAACAGGTCCTAGTAGGATTTATCTAGCAGGACCCGGAGAAATGATATTTACGAAATCAGTCTTAAGGCTGAATTTGGTACGTTATTAGCTTGTGATAAAGTTGAGATACCAGCTTGTTTGATAATATTATCACTGGCCATCTTCGCACTTTCTGACGCTACATCAACATCTTCGATAATTGATCTAGCAGCTTCCTGGTTAACCACTTGTGTTCCAAGGTTGGACACTGTTGATTGTAGTCGACTTTGAACTGAACCAAATGTCGCTCTAAAACCACTCACTGTCTGTAGTGCTTCATCTAAGTTTGCGAGTGAGTCACGTGCATCTGATTGTTCAAGTACACCTGTTCCACCGATACCAATTGATGCTGCAGTAGCGTTCGCTTCTGATGAGTCAAACCCTATTCTATGAACCTCATCCGCACCGTTTCCGACTTGGAAGTCCATTTGGCCTTTACCAGTGCCATTAAGAAGATTTGTTCCACCGAATGCTGTTGTTTCAGCAATACGATCTACTTCTGATACCAATTGTTGATATTCTTTATTTAGGAAGTCACGCTCTTTATCTCCTACAGTATCAGATGCTGCTTGCACCGATAGTTCTCGTAGGCGAACAATGATATTCGACACTTCGTTTAATCCGCCTTCAGCGACTTGAACAAGTGAAATACCGTCGTTAGCGTTTCTTGTTGCCTGCCTTAAACCTGCAGTCTGTGCTTCAAGGTTTTTGGCGATGGCCAAACCAGCAGCATCGTCAGCTGCTTTTGTGATGCGCTTACCAGAAGATAGTTTTTCTAGTGATTGCGCTGATGATTCTGAGACCTTGCTCAGGTTCTTTTGCACCATCTCTGATGCGACGTTTGTTGCGATTCTTAAGCCCATGATATTCTCCTTAAAAGTTAATGCTGGCTTTCTCACTGCCAGACATATACCTGATCGTAACGCTATGCCTTTTTCTTAAGTATTTTTGTCAACCATTATTTTATTTTTTCGATTTTTTGTTTTTTTTCAATAACTTAAGTGGCTTTTTTAGCCAAAAAAAAGCTCCCCTAAGGGAGCTTCAATTTAGATAACTAGATTTAATGACTAACCAATAAGCTTTAAAGCGGACATATTCGAGTTATTAGACTGTGCTAGAACTGATGTACCTGCTGCACTCATAATATTCGACTTGGCCAAATCGGCTGATACAGAGGCGACATCAGTATCTCTGATACGTGAATTCGCTGCAGACAAGTTTTCTGTTTTCACTTCTAGATTTGTTACTGTTGAATTTAATCTATTTTGTAATGCGCCCAGAACTGCTCTATTACCACTTACTTTATCTAATGCGGTATCAATCGCCGTTAAGTTTTCTTGAGCTCCCTCTTTTGAAGAAACTGCTAAACCTGCAACACCTAACTCTGAACCAAGAACATTAATTTGTGCTGGATCAAAAGAAATCCTATCAGCAAATTCATCATTACCAATACCAACTTGAAATTCTTTTAATGAACCTTCTCCATTGAGAAGTTTAGTTCCATTAAAGTCTGTTGATTGAGAAATTCTTTCAATTTCATTTGTGAGTTGTTGAAACTCAAGATCAGTAAATTTTCTCTCTTTATCACCAACAGTATCTGAGGCAGCTTGAACTGATAGCTCTCTTAAGCGAACAAGTATATTTGAGATTTCATTCATGCCACCTTCAGCAACTTGAATCATAGAGATACCATCACTGGCATTTCGTTTGGCCTGTTGTGAACCACGAATATCTGCTTTTAAATTTTCACTGATCGCTAAACCTGCAGCATCATCACTCGCTCTATTAATTCTAGAGCCTGAAGCTAATTTTTCTAAAGCTGCATCCTGACCTTTTTTGACTTCACCTAAAGCTCGTTGAGCTGCAAGTGACTGTACGTTTGTGTTGATACGAATACCCATAATCTAATCTCCGGTTAACAAATAAAACCTCCTTGTGTTGTTTAAAGAGTGAATCAATACCTTCTGATTGCACTTTACAGCACCCCAATGCTGTACCTGTCCTTTCGGGTCCGGTTAAAACTTTCTTGAGTATTTAGCTTTAAAAACTTGAATAAAATTAAACCCTTATCCGACTCGGACACTCGGTCTTAATATTATTTCAGTGCTTTAGTTTGAGTACTTGACGGCTACGATCGGCCTTGGACTTTTGAAATTAGGGTCGAAGTAGAATGACCATCTATGAACTTTAAACTTTTAACTTCGCCACCATTTGCCAAAACAATGTCACTTCCAACAATTTGCTCAGGCTTCCAGTCGCCACCCTTTACCAAAACATCAGGCTTTAACTCTTGAATTAATTCAAAAGGTGTATCTTCATTGAAGATAATGACGTGATCAACGGACTTTAAATTTAACAACATGAACATTCGATCACTTTCATTATTCACAGGTCTATCTTCGCCCTTTAATCGCTTAACACTGGCATCACTATTTAGTCCGACGACGAGTTTATCACCAAGTGATTTAGCTTCATTTAGATAAGCGACATGCCCAGGATGAAGAATATCAAAACAACCATTCGTAAAAACGATTTTTTTATTTTGATCAATGGAGCTTAGTTCGAACATATTTTATTGCTTAATAACTTTTGAACCAGACAGTCTTCCATGAAAATTCATTAAAAGTGGAAAGCCAAGTGCAAGCCATGAAAGACTTCTAAAAACTGTTCTCTCCAATGATTTTGCTAAACTTAACGGTCTGTCATTCATACCAACCACTGCAATTCTCATGATGCTTTTGCCAGGAGTTTGCTTGGTTTCTAAAATTGTAAAATAGGAAATGTAAGCAAAACTCCAAAGGATAGCTACCACAGGAGCAATATCGAGTGATGTTAACAACCCCATAACTTGCTTCAATGGAACCCCAGCAATGGCCAACATGCCCGTCACCATAAACGAGACTGTTAATGTGATGATAATTGTATCGATCATTTGAGCCGTAAATCTTTCAGGTAGACCTGCAAGCTTAACTTTTGAAGCAGTTTTAGATTTTTTATTTTGTTCGCTTTTATTTAAAGAAGCTGTCTGGCTTTCTGGATTATACAAAAACCCAAGTTGTTCTCTAGATATAGTATTTGATTGTGATGAATTCAATTTAGATGTTGAAGCGATAGAATTCATTCTGGACGACGAAGTCGTGGCAGGTTTAGACCAACGAGGCTTTTCTTCTTTTTGATGAAAACCTAAACCCTCTCCAATCGCCTTAAACTCGAACTCTTCGAGATCTGGAATCATGATGGATTGATTTTTAGTTGACGGTGAGCTTGGCTCAATCTGCATATCGCCTCCAAAAAAGTACACCTTTCAGCTACTTATCAGTATTTTGGCATGTTAAAGACGAAGTCTCAATCTAAAAGGTTTTGTTTGGTAAAAATCACACCCGCTAAGCTCGCAATTGCAGTTGGTGCTCTCAATATTGGGGTTGGTAGGTGAATAGATCGACTGCCAGGTATAAGACTTATTTTGTGTTCTTCCTCTTCACTAAAGCCACCCTCAGGACCGACAAAGCCCAAACTCAAGCCTTCAATCGTTTCCAACTTTGAAGGTAAAACGCTGGAACTCATTCCCATGCATATATAGCTTGAGTATTTATCGTTTTTATCCACATGATTCAGGCAAAAATCATTAAATTCGATTGGTAATTCGAGTGAAGGCATCCATAAAGAGTTTGACTGCTCTAGCGCCTGTATCAGTAGTCTTTGCGCCCTATCTTGATTTAGTTCATAGCGCTGGGAAAAACTTGTTAAAAGAGGATAGATACGTCCCACACCTAGCTCTGTAGCCATCTTTAAACAAAGATCAAAGGCATCTTTTTTAACCAAACCAATCGCCAAATCCCAAGAAGGAAGCTTCACCGACTTAGAAAGATCGCTCAGTTTAAATATGGCGCGTTTTTTCTCAATTGATATTAATTTAGCATGAGCTTGGTTACCCTTACCGTCGAGAAATTTTACAATTTCGCTAGGCTTAAGCCTTACAACTTTAATATGTTGAAAAGCCTCATCTTCAATTGAGACCTCTTGCCCTTCAGAGTAATCACTAAGCTGCTCTATATAGAATGCTCTCATTTTTTAACTAACTCCAAAGCACACCAATCACCTTGAGAAACACTCTTTTTAAGAGATAGTTCAGGATATGACTTTAAAAAGGCTTCTTTGTGTTCATTTAAGAGGCCAGAGACGATAATGGTTGAGGTCTTTGCTAGTGAGTTTAGCAATGACTCCTTTTCGTGAATGAGTATCTCTAAAAGAATATTGGCAAAAACAAGATCATACGTTTTATTTGCAATGAATTTATCCCGCTTAATAATTCTTTTAGGATCAACCTCTAATTTATTTTCTTCGAGATTTTGGATTGTATTTTCTAAAGCAGATTGATCGATATCCATATAGACAACATCACAATCATAGCGAAGCTTTGCTGCAATACCGAGAATGCCTGAGCCACATCCAAAGTCTAAGACCGATTTATTTGAATAATCATTATTTTCAAAAAGTTCTAAACATAATGAGGTTGTTTCGTGGCGGCCAGTTCCAAAGCCTTGCCCAGGGTAGAGATACAGCGGAGTGACTTGTGCAGGAACTTCAATTTTTTCTCTGTGCCAAGAAGGTATGACCCAAAGATTCTTTGAGATCTTTACTGTTTCATAACCTTCACGCCACTTTTCATTCCAGTCTTGTTGATCAAGCTCATTAACCTCGACCATGATGTTAGAGTTTAATAATAATTCTTTTGCATTCAGCGCTCTTTCTTGAGCTTTATCACCATGAAAATAGAGTAGGTATTTATTCTTTTCAAGTTGAGATTCAATTAAAGCAATGGTGGATTCGTCGACGTCTCCACCAGAGAAAGCCTTCTCACCAAGCAGGCGATCAACCTCCGCTTCATCGATGGCATATTCTTCAACTCCATCATGAGACAGATGATTTAGGAGATCCAAACTATCATCATCTAAAGTTAACGTGATGGTGTAGTATTTTAATTGTGACAAACATGCTCCATTGCCTCTAGGGCAAGAAAATTTCCGGTTGGATAAAGTTCTATAGATTTAATACAATCTCTACCAATCCAAACGATTTTAGGGTGCCATAAACTGATATAAGCCTCATTTTCAATTAGTCTTGTATAAGCTTTTCTATAATATTCCAATGCCTTTACTTCAGAGGTCTCTTTTAATGCTGATAAATAGAGATCATCGAAAATGGGGTCTTCATAAAAACCTCTATTAGCACCACCTGGTGGAATACTTGAGGTTAAGAAGGTGAAACCCATTTGATCTGGACCAACAAACCCAATCCATTGCCCCAAGGCAAGATCATAGTTGCCTTGTTTTAAATCTCTGTAAAATGACCCCCACTCAAGCGATTGTATTTTTAATGAAATTCCAAACTTATTCCAGTACGGAGCTATGGCCTTAGCGAGCTCAATAATATGCTTTTTATTGGATACTTTAAGCGTGAATTCAAGTTGATGATCTTCATTCTTCCATCGACCATTTTCAAAGATATAGCCTTCTTTTAAGAGAAGCTCTTTTGCCTTTTGTTCATCATATTGTATTGGCTCATTTGGCAAATTAAGATCCTCAAATGCTTTGGAGTACATTCCCTGTGACAATGCCACCGTATTTTTCATCTTATATTTTGCTAAGATTTCTCTTGGTATAAGGTGCGACAATGCTCTTCTTACATTCCTTTTTTTTAAATCTGGATGCCTGTGTTGAGGACTAATGTAAACGTAATTAGACCCCTCAACTTCAAATGTTTTAATTTCTTTTTGAGTTGATAACCAGAATGATTTTCTTGGTGAAATCGTTGTAGCGATAAGATCGATTTCGCCGTTCAGCAGTTTTAGTGCTGCTGTTGTTTCATCTCCAACCACTTTAAAGTGAATTGTTTGCAAAGAACTTTGAACGATAATCTCATTCTCATCTTTTTGAATAAGTTTATATTCTCCTGCTGCAACTCTATTTCCTGTTTTCCAATTCTCAATTTTTAAAAGAGATAAGTTCGTGAGGTTTTCAGGCCTGTATTCATCAAAATAGAGATCAACTATTTTATCACTAACCTTCTCGGCCTTTACTAAATTTTGGAATAAGGCGGGTATTGGTGCATCTTTTTTGGCGAGCAAATTTTTGGTGCTCAAAACGATATCATCTGCCAACACAGCACTCTGATCTTGAAACTTAAGATTATCTTTTAACCAGAATCTTATGATCTGAGATTTTCCATCTATTCGACTTTCAAATTTTTCACAGGCTCGACATACTGTTTTCATTTGTCTCGAAGCATCGACCAAAGATAAATGAATTAGACGATTAATATCTTGTGAATTTGCATCCGTAGCATAATGAGGATCTAAGTTATTTGGTGATGAACCAATCGCAATATTAAGCTGTTTAGCCATTACGACTCGGGGCAACACGAGCGCGACTATCATCATGCAGTTAATGATTAATATTTTTGTAATAACCTACTCCTTGGGCGTCTTATTATTCTATGATATGACCTATAAAACCTCAAAGGGGTACTCTCTTGTATATGATTGGAATTGCTGGTGGATCCGGCTCTGGTAAGACGACTTTTACTGAAAAGATTCAATCTCGCCTTAATGGGAACGTCAGTGTTCTCCATATGGACTCTTATTACTTACCAACGCCACCGAAACATCTTTGCTCTAAATCATCTAAGCCTAACTTTGACCACCCAGAAGCTTTCGACTGGGATTTATTAAAGCTCCATCTTGGACAGCTAAAGAACGGCGAATCAATCGAATCACCCGTTTACGATTTTAAATCTAACTCAAGAACCCAAGACACTGAGCGTGTTGAAGCAACTTCTGTTGTTTTATTTGAAGGTATTTTTAGTTTATACGATCCGGCCATTAGAGAGCTGTTAGAGATTATGTGCTTTCTTCACGTCGATGCTGATATTCGATTTACCAGACGACTACACCGGGACGTTCAAGAACGTGGCCGCTCCATGGATAGCGTTATTGCTCAGTACTACGAAACGGTTAGGCCGATGTATATGAAGTTTTTAGATCCACAAAAACAATATGCGGATTTTATCGTCGGCGAAGAAACAGATATCGCAGCTTCTATCTTGGCCGCAAAGATCAATGAGCTTTTAGAATATAAAGGCAATCATGATCCAAGCGCTGTAGGTCTTCAGCGTTTCGGTATTGATAAGCAAGAAGATCTTCATGGCGCGTAAGAGTAAACCGCTCTTAGAGGTTCGCCCTTTTGGTGGCTTAAAACAAATTGGATCAAATATGGTCCAATTCAAAACCGCCAATACTCATATCATTCTCGACTGTGGCATTCTTTTTCCTGATGACGATTCATTTGATATTAATTATTTAATTCCTGACTACAGTGACCTTGAAGAACCAGAAGCCTTAATTATTAGTCACGGTCATGAAGACCATATTGGGGCCATCGTACATTTTGTAACGAGGTTTCCTAAAGTGCCTATCCATGCGCCACCTTTTGCCATCGAGCTCATACGATTAAAGCTCAAAGAAGAGGCACTTGGCGCTAAAATTATAAGCTACGGCCCCAATGATAAAATTGAATTCAAAGATTTTATTATTCACCCCATAGCCGTTAATCATTCTATACCTGATACCTATGGATTATTTTTCAAGCCTACAAACCCTAAAGAACATTGGGGTTTATTTTATGTCTCAGACTTTAAGGTGGATTTTAATTCACCCTATGAACCTCCGTTCGACTTTACTCGTCTAAGCCAATTATCTCGTGACTGTGAACTTAGATTTCTGTTAGCTGACAGTACCAATATCTTATCTAAAAAATTAAAGACAACTTCTGAAGCTGATCTTATTCCAGAGCTGGGAACCATCTTCGAAGGTCATAAAGATCGAATCTTTATCACGACTTTTGCATCTAATATTCATCGCATTCAGACAATAATTTCTCTTGCTGAGAAAACGAAAAAGAAAGTTGTTCTTTATGGCAGAAGCATGAAGAATTATAGCGAAATTGCTCACCGTATGGGCATTTTGAATTTTGATTCAAAGACCTTAAGAGACGCCGAAAGCATTGAACCTCATAGAAAAGATATCGTCGTCATTGCCTCTGGCTGCCAAGGTGACTTTAGATCTGCGATGAACCGAATTGTTAATGGCAGTGATAGATTTTTTTCACTTCGAAAATCGGATCTGGTTATTTTTAGCTCTAAAGCAATTCCTGGAAATGAAAAAAGTGTAAACTCACTTATAAATGGTATCTATGAATTAGGTGCTGAGGCCATTACTGATAGTGATGCCCTTATTCATGCTTCAGGACATCCAGGCAAAGAAGATTTGAAGATGCTTTGTGATGCTTACAAACCACATGTGCTCATTCCAATTCATGGTGAAAGTTCGTTTCTTAATCGCCACGCTGATGCCGTTGATGGCCTTTGTCCTGGTGCAGAGTCAGCCGTTATGTATAATTTTGATACTCTCACTTTATTTAAAGATGATTGGGAAATTATCATAGGTAATCAAAAACCACCTTTGATGATCCAAGGTAAAGGTGTTATTCCAAGATCTGCAATTTCTCAACGTCGAAAGATTGCTCAGGCCGGAGCTGTTTTCATCTCACTTTCAAGCAAGAAAACAGTTGAAGTTTCTTCTACAGGTCTTCCTGACTTTCCAGAAGAACTTCAAAAAAAACTTGATCGATTAATTCTCGACTCTAAAGGTAGTTTAAGTCAGATGGCGGAAGAGATTCGCGTAGGCGCTCGCCGATTATTCCAGGCAGAATTTGGTTATCGTCCCGTGGTATTTGTTCATACACTGGGAAAGTAATATAATTTAAAAATGAGTAATGATTTTTTTTTCATGACCATTTTAGTCATTTTGACTCTTGTTGTAGTTGCACTATTTTTGGTCGTTCTTTATTTAATTTTTAAGACAAATATTTTTAAACCAGACTCAAATCAACATCAATCAAGTCTTGGTAAATCTGTTGAAGAGTCTTTTACTTGTATGAATCATCCTGACAATTCGGCCGTAGCAACTTGTGCTATTTGTGAGGGTTCAGTCTGCGAACATTGTCACAAGGATTGGGATGGCATTCATCTATGCCCTGAACATTTTGGGTTATTTTCACAGCATACATGGCAAGAGATTGCAGAGATTCAAACAAACCCTAAAGCACCTGAAAAGGGTCACCATCTATATCAATTTAAAAATAAATTATGGTCTGATGAAAAAGTTCCTACCTACTTAGTTACTCACTACAAGATAAATGTCGATGGGGATTTTGTTGAAAGTTGGGTAAAGCTTTACGCTAGAGAGGAAGAAGCAGATCAGCTTTCGATGCGCTTTAAAGTTGATATTCAATAAAAAAAAAGAGCACCTTAAGGTGCTCTTCTTTTGAGTTGGGGGAACTCAATCTCTCACACATCCAGAGGACGTGAAGACCCATTTGACTTTGATTGTTCTGATGAGTCCTCTTTTCTCAAGTAGCTTGGAGTATCGAGTTCATCTTCATCGAAATTTATAAATCCAAGTCTTTCTGCAATAGACTTAGCACGGTTGGGTTGAGCAGCTCTATTAGAAGTTGCCCCTTGTGCAGGAACTGAACTTCTTTGATCTGGTCTTGCACCTTCGTACTTGCTTGCAGCTTGGCGAATAGTATTAATCAGATTGCTAGTGCGATCGTCATTTTGTTCAACATTAAATTCTACGTTAGAGCGAACTTCAGTTTCACGAACTGGTTCATCAAAAGAAACTTCTCTTGATTCTTCAACTCTTGTTTCGCGAACTTCTCTTGCTTCAACTCTTGGCGCTTCTGGCATAACACGTGCTCTTGGAGCTTCTACTTCAGCACGAGCTTGAACTGCTTCACGCTCAACTGTTGCATCTACTCTTTGTGTTGTTTGAGTAGAAACACGAACCCGCTCCATTCCACCAAGCCCAGTTGCAATGACAGTTACCTTAACAGCATCTTCCATAGAATCATCAATGACTGTTCCAAAGATGATTTCAGCATCTTCATCAGCTGCTTCCATAATCAATGTTACTGCTTCATTTGTTTCATGCATTGTTAGGCTTTCATTACCAGTAATATTGATAATGATTCCTGTAGCACCATCAATTGTGATGTCTTCAAGCAGAGGTGAGCTAATTGCTTCAGTAGCTGCCTTAATTGCGCGATCAGGACCTGTACAAGTTCCTGTTCCCATAAGAGAGAGACCCTTGTTTGCCATAACCGTTTTAACGTCAGCAAAGTCTGCATTGATATGACCAGTGTGGTTAATCAAATCAGAAATACCTCGAACAGCATTTAAAAGAACTTCATCTGCTTTTTTGAATGTATCTACAAGAGATAAATTCTCACCGGCAATATATAGAAGTCTTTGATTTGGAATAGTAATAAGTGAATCTACACTTTCTTCCAAAACTTGAATTCCCGCTTCGGCTTGGCGAAAGCGTTTTTTACCTTCAAAGATAAATGGCTTCGTTACAACACCAACAGTTAATACACCTAGCTCTTTAGCAAGCTTTGCAATAACTGGAGCTGCACCTGTACCAGTTCCACCACCCATACCGGCAGTGATAAAGACCATGTCACATCCTTCGATGATTTCTGACAGTCTTTCGTAATCATCAAGAGCTGCTTTTCTACCCACTTCTGGGTTAGCACCTGCTCCAAGACCTTTTGTAAGGTCAGTGCCTAATTGAATTTTAGTCGGCGCTAAATTTGCAATTAATGCTTGTGAGTCTGTATTGGCCACAACGTACTCAACACCAGTTAGACCAGCGCGAATCATCGTATTGACTGCATTACATCCACCACCACCAACACCAATAACTTTGATTTTGGCACCATTGTTGCGGTTTGTTTCCGCGTTTTCTGAAATCTCAAACATAAGTTCCCCCTTACTAGAAGATTTCTTTAAATACCGATTTAAGAGAGTCTGATAAACGACCAATTAAATCTGATTGATTTTCAACAACCACAGGTTGTTTAAAGTTAAATGAATTTCTTTCTTTAGACTCCAGCATCAAGCCAAGAACAGTTGAAAACTTTGGATTTTGCATAAGATTAGTCATGCCTCCAAAAGGTGCTGGGTAACCAATCTTTGTTGGCCTTTCAACTATATACTCACCTAGCTCTTGCAAACCTTTTATTAAGGCTCCGCCGCCAGTTAGAACAACACCACCAGTAATATCGTGGTTGTATCCTTTGTCGTCTAATACATTTTTTATAATTCCGAAAAGCTCTTCTGCTCTTGCGCCCAGAACCTGAGCGATTAGAGATAATTGAACTTCTCTTGACTTCGTTCCGCTTAATCCCTGCACCGTAATATGTGCACTTTGATTCAGCTTTTCCGCAAGTACTGATCCGTGATTAATTTTAATTCTCTCTGCTTCTGCATGAGGAATCTTCAAGGCTACGGCGAGATCATTTGTGAAATGATTTCCACCAACAGGGATAATTTGTGAATGAACAAGTGATCCATCTTTCCAGATGGCGATATCGGTTGTCCCACCGCCAATGTCGACAAGAACAACACCCATTTCTTTTTCTTCACTTGATAAAACCGAGCGCGAAGAAGCAATTGGTTGAAGTGTAATATGTTCTGCCTGAATGCCTGTCGCTTCAACACATTTAATGAGGTTTTGTATTAAAGAAATAGATCCTGTAACGATGTGAACATGGGCTTCAAGCCGAACACCGCACATGCCAACAGGATCTTTAATTCCAGTTGTGTTATCAACTCTAAATTCCTGAGGAATAACATGAATCGTTTCACGATCAGATGGAATAACAACCGCTTTAGCAGCTTCTAAAACTCTATCAACATCTTCTTGTGTAATTTCATGACCTTTAACTGCAACAACTCCTGAAGAGTTAAAGCTATAGATATGACTACCGGCCACACCAATAGTTGCCCTATCAATATTCACACCAGACATAAGCCTTGCTTCTTCTAGTGAGTTTTGAATTGATTTAACTGTTTTTTCGATATTAACGACAGAACCTTTTTTCAATCCATGACTAGGATGAGTTCCTATACCGATAATTTCAACGTGATCTGGAGCGTTTGCCTGAGGGTGGACGAGACCAACGATGGTACAAACTTTGGTTGTACCAATATCTAGACCAACTATGACATTTTTATCATTCATGAGAGATTCCTTTCTCACCTTGCTTAAGACATCCTTCCTAAGCCATAAATATCAAGACATTTTAAATAAAAATGCCCGATAAAAAAATTTTAGAACCGGTCGTTAAACTTGACAACCACTTTCTTAGAGTTTGTAAGGTTTATAATGGCCGGTATTTTGTTTTTCGATTCCATATAAGTCACTAATCTTCCAAGCTTAATTACCTTATCATTCCACTCGTCTTTACCTAGAAAGACTGAAGAAGGATGGCCCTTAACTGATAAAATGACAGTCAACTCACCAGATTCATTAAGAATGACCTCTGAAAGCTTCTTTCTAAAAGCTGTGTCCATTCCGGCGACAATTTTGGTGATTTGTCTTTGAACATCATCATCCATATTGCCTACAGGTAGGGCCAAAAAGGGGAGTTCTCCACTCAACTTTTTATCTGTTCTTAATAAAACTTCATAAGTTGGATCATAAAGATCGCCATTATCAACTAAAATCGCTTCGTAAGACTCAAGTCCATTATTTTTATAAATTTGAACTTTCATTAGTGGATTTGGGCATTCGTATTTGAAATTTAAATACTTTCTAAGTGGATCATAGCTAACAGAGTAGCTTGAAATAAATGAACGCTGATCAAGTTTTTCTTTAACGATCATTTCTTTTAGTGATCTTAATGATCCTGAATCTTCAAAAGCTTTAACTAATTGAAGAGTCATCTTGCCAACTGCGCGTGATGGACAGCTGCCAAATGAAGTTCTGTATTTAACTTCTGTAAGGCCAGGAGTCATCGACGTTATAGCATCAGAATCCAATAAGAATAGGACTGTCATTAAGCTAAAGAATATAAGCGACATTTGACTACGCTTCAAAATTTTTGCTCTCCAGTATCGACTTCAAGTTCAAAGTCCAAACCTAGTGTTAGGGCTAGTTCCGATTGAACCATTCGCGAAAGTTTCAACACATCTTCGCGACTTGCGTGATCATAGTTTTCCATAAAGTTTGCATGCTTATGGCTAACTCGAACTCCACCAATGCTAAGTCCTTTTAAACCCATTATATCGAGGGAAAGTCCGGCACGGCAAGTCATTCCGTCATTATCAATATTCTTAAACATACAACCACAAGTAGCTTGATTTAGTGGCTGTGTGTCATTTCTTAGTTTTAGATAATCTGTGATTTTCTTTTTTATTAAATCACTCGTTCCATCATTCTTTAACTTTGCGGCCACGATGACATCGCCAGGTTTGCAAAAAGTATTTCCACGGTAATGAAAACTATTTTTTCCAATCTTATGAGTTTCAATCTCACCGCTAGATTTTACAATGGTGACTTCACTGACAACTTCACCAATTTCTCCCAAGTTTGTACCAGCGTTCATAAATATAGCGCCGCCAAGACTTGCAGGAATGCCCGTAAAGACCTCCCAACCCATTATACCATACTTAGCGGCATGTGATGTAAGTTTGGCCAAAGAAGTCGAAGCTGTTAATTCATAGGTCTCAGATAGTTTTGAAAATATATCTTCTTTGTTTTTTAATTCTAAGTGCAAATAGATAAATGAAGCTTGATCGACAAGGAGTTGATTAGCTCCCCAGCCTAGAAGACGATATTCAATTTTGTTTTTATTAGCTTGTTTTACAAATTCTTGAACTGCTTCAATCGTACTTGCAACAGCAAGGTTTCCAGTACTTTTTAACTTCATTGTCGAATAGCGAGACAAATCTTTGTCTTTATAAAATTCCAAATCTTTAATATTATCAAACACTCAGCTTCACCCATTCGCGAACATTTTTACCAATAGAGCCTGCCCCTAATGATAACACAATTTCACCTTTAGCCTGAAGCTCATTTAATTTAGAGAAAAGCTCATCTTTATTTTTCAAAACGCTGCAGTGATTTTGCTTACGATGATTTATTTCTTTGGCTAAAGCCGTTGAATTGATTCCCTCAATTGGTTCTTCTGAAGCTGGATAAACTTCACATAGATAGACTTCATCCACTTCATCAAAGCATTCTACAAACTGTTTCCAACAAAGCTTTGTTCTTGAAAAACGATGAGGCTCAAAAATCACGACTGGCTTTTTTGATCGACTTTCACAGACAGCATTTAATGTAGCTTTAACTTCAGTTGGGTGATGACCATAATCATCAACAAGCTCAAAGCTACCTTTTGTCTTTAGTCTTTCTAGCCTTCGACCAACACCAGAAAAAGAAGAGATCGCTTTTAGCATAATATCGACTTTGACCCCCAGCTGATGGGCAATACTTAAAGCGCCAAGAGCATTTAAAACATTATGCTTACCTGGAAGATTTATTTTAGTAGTGCCAATCTTTTCATCTTTAAAATAGAGATCAAAATAGGTTTCATTATTTTTTGATTCTATATTATGCGCTTGATAATCTGCGTGACTATTTTCGAGGCCAAAAGTTATGCATGGTTTTTTTAATTTTTCACGAATCTTTTTTAGCTCTTCATCGTGAATGTTTACTGAACAGACTCCATAAAACGGAACCTTATTTGCAAATTTTTCAAACGATTCAATAAGATTTTCTCTTGTTCCATAATGATCAAGATGATCTTCATCTATATTGGTGATGATTGACATATATGGCTGATATAAAAGAAACGATCCATCACTTTCATCTGCTTCGGCGACAAGAAAGTTACCCTCACCAACCTTGGCATGACCTCCAAGATTTCTCACAATTCCACCGATGATATAGGTAGGATTGTATCGACTTTCTTCAAGTATCGTAGCAAGCATGCTTGTAGTCGTCGTCTTTCCATGAGTGCCAGCTATTGCTATGCCCTGTTTTAATCTCATGAGCTCTGCCAGCATTTCGGCCCTTTTCATTATCGGAATGGAAAGTTCCTTTGCTTTAATCATTTCTGGATTATCTGACTTTGCAGCCGAAGTATGAACGATAACATTTTGATCTGTAATATTCTTTTGGTCATGGCCTAAAAATATCTTTGCACCAAGACCTTCTAACTTTTCTGTCGTAGCTGACTGAGTCAAGTCGGAGCCGGTAACCTTATAACCCATAGAAAGCAATATTTCCGCAATACCACTCATGCCGATACCACCAATACCAACGAAATGAATTTTAATATTTGTATTGAGTTGTTTATTCACCAAAGCTCCTAGAAGGAAGCTTTAAAATAAACTTCCCTGTGTAGTTGTATCAGAAAAATTCTGGTGTGAAAAAGGGGTCTGTGCTGAAGTTGATCTATTGAAATAGTCCAGTGACTCTTCTTGGCTGTCTTGCTCTTCTTTAGCTCGAGTATTTAGAACTGAAAAGAATAGTCCAATGCCAAAAAAGTTAGAAATCATTGAAGAACCACCATAGCTAATAAGTGGCAAATTCAAACCTTTTGTTGGTAACAAGCCTAATACAACACCCATATTCAAAACAACTTGAAGACTAAGAATAAAAATGATGGTTGATGCGATCAGAACTGCTTTTTCTTCTTTTTGTTGAAGCGCCATTCTAAAGCCAAGATACATCATGGCCATAAATAAACTAATAACTAAAAAGACACCCAAAAATCCAATTTCTTCGCCAAGCACACTAAAGATGAAGTCATTATGTGCTTCCGGGAGATAGAAAAGTTTTTCATTTGAGTTTCCTAAGCCAAGACCAAAAATAGATCCATTAGCAAAGGCGAGGTAGGACTGAATGATTTGAAATCCAGAACCTTGTGCATTTTTCCAAGGATCTAAATATGTAAATAATCTTTGAACTCGATAAGGCTGCGCTAACAACACAGGAATTGTAATTGCTAATGCAGAAAGACCCGTCGTCCAAAACAACATCCGTGGAAAAGGACTTAAAAAGCAAACAAACCCTATTATCACCAGACAAATACTAAATGTTCCAAAGTCTGGTTGAATGACGACAAGGATGAGTGGCAACAATAAGTTTGTGATGTCCCATACTAGCTCTTTTCTATTAAAAGAACTTAGAGGTTTTTCAAATTTTTGAAAAAATCCAATCGCGGCCAATCCAATTGTATATTTTAAAAGCTCGCCTGGTTGAAAAGAAAAAGACCCAAGCGCGATCCAGCGATTAGCACCTTTAATCTCAAGTGAAAAACCGGGAATGAACGTAAAGATAATAAGTGCTGTTACCATCCAATTAAAAACGGCACCGTACTTAACCCAAAACCTAAATTTTGTTTTCGAAACAATAAAGGCTCCGACAATCGAAATCGCCAAGTAGATAAGTTGCCTTGTGAAATAGTAAGCTGAGTTACCATAAGTTTCTTTCGCGTAGATATAACTAGACGAATAAACCATGATCGCGCCGATAACAACGAGAATGGTTAAAACTAAAATAAAGGGTGTCCTAAAGCGGTCACTATCCCGAGAAAATAACTCCATAGATAAATTCTAACTTGCGTGGTGCGAGAAAACAAAGAGATTCAGATGGTTAGGCAAAAGATGCCGATAAAAAAGCCCCAAAGATTTGGGGCTTTTTATTTAGAGCTGATAGATTAATTTTTTATAGTAGTTGCCGCGTTCTTCATAATCTCTAAAGAAATCCGTTGATGGATTTCCAGGAGAGAGGAGGATTGTATCTCCTGTACGTGATTTTTGATAAGCAAACAGGATTGATTCTTCAAAAGATCCAACAATATAAGTTTGAGGATGTTCCCCAAGGGCCCTATTAAGTCTTTCCTTAGATTCACCAACTAGCACTAAAACACGACCGTGCTTAATGATGTCTGCGACATATGGATCAAATTCCATTTCTTCAATATCTTTTCCGCCTGCAATAAGAATAACAGGCTGCTTGAAGCTCTCTAGACTCGTTATCATTTCCTCCATCGTTTCTGCTTTAGAATCGTTGTAGAAACTTACGCCATTTTTTTCCATGACGAATTCAAGACGATGAGGAATACCTGGAAACTTTTCAATACAAGTTTGAATAGCCTTATCAGAAACATCTAGCGCCTTACATGCAGTAATCGCCGCAAGAAGATTTTCTCTGTTGTTTTGACCGATAATTCTCATCTTCGTTACAACAAATTCAGAGTGATGATTGATATTGCTGTGGATACGACGGTTGTGAAAATGCGTTCCTTGAACTTCATTCATCACACCAAGCTGAACAAATGATCTTCTCGAATACCAATAGGTCTGACAGTTAGCATTTCTAAAGAAGGCATTGTTAGCAAGTCTATCAAAATTAACAATTAATAAATCATCTGGTGAAAGTGATTTTACGATACCAAGTTTTGTTTCGATATATTCACTAGCTGAATTAAATGTCTTATCTGGATAAGTCTCAGATAAACCAGTGAAAACAACCATTCTAGGGTGAAAGTTTTCTAAGCGACGAAGTTGGTTGGCCGATACTTCTACAACCACGTAATCGATTTCATCGCGATTTGGCAGCATGGCAAATTCGATAAAGGCTGAATCATTTGTTCCACCGATAAAGACGTTCTTACCTTCTTGCTTCAAGGTAAAGCCAATCATATGAGCAACTGTCGTTCTTCCATAAGAACCGCAGACTGCGATGATTGGTTTTTTACATAATTTATTAGCTAGACCAAACTCACTATAAACTTCCTTGCCTCTTGAGCGAGCGAGTTCAAGTTGCGCCATATTCGGATCGACACCTGAAGAATAAACAATGATATCAGCTTCAAGAAAGTCATCGTCTTTATGTTCACCAAAAGTCATTTCAGGAGCTGGCTCAATTCTTTTTAATTTTTTAACAGCTTTATTAAGATCGAAGATTGGCTTGATATCAGTTACACGAATGCTACACTCTAAACGGTTAAAGAAACTGATCAGAGTAAAACCTGTTCTACCAATTCCAACGATGAGGACTTTTTTATTTTTCAATCTTTCCATCTAACCATTACCTCATTTTTAACGTGGCCAAAGAAACCAACGCAAGCAAAAGACCTACAATCCAAAAGCGAACAATGACTTTTGGTTCTGGCCAACCCAACAACTCAAAATGATGATGGATTGGTGCCATTTTAAAGACACGTTTTTTTCTAGTTTTATAAGACACGACTTGGATGATGACCGAGAGTGCTTCAACTACAAAAACTCCACCAATCACGATAAACAAGAGTTCGTTTTTTGTTACTACTGCTAAAGTGCCAAGAATGCCACCTAGCGATAGGGAACCTACGTCTCCCATAAATATCTGAGCTGGGTAGGTGTTGTACCATAAAAAACCAACACCAGCACCAACGATTGCCGCTGCAGCGATAGTTAATTCACCAGCATTTTCGACATAGGGAATTAATAAATACCCAGACAATTCTCTGTGCCCTGCAACATAAGCTAACAATCCCAGCGTCGCCGCAGATGTCATAATTGGGCCAATCGCTAAACCATCAAGCCCATCCGTTAAATTAACTGCGTTACTTGAACCAACAATGACGATGGATCCAAAGATGACATAGAACCAGCCGAGGTCGAGCCAAGGTTCTTTGAAAAATGGTGTGTATAGCTTTGTGTCAATTGCACCAATCTTAACCAAGAAGCCAACGACTAGGATCGCCGTTGAGAATTGCCAAAGTAATTTGCCTTTGGCGGATACTCCCTTGGTGTCTTTCTTTAAAACTTTTAAATAATCGTCTGTGAAGCCGAGAGTGAAATATGAAAGCATCACTGTTATTGAGGCAACAAGCGGACTTGAATTAAAATTTCCACAAACAGCTAGAGTTAGTGCAATTGCTGCAACAACAAAAACTCCACCCATGGTTGGCGTTCCGCGCTTTTTAAAATGACTCTCTGGGCCATCGTCACGGACAACTTGGCCAAACATCTTTTTCTTCATGAAATTGATAAACCATTGGCCCAGTACGATTGAAACAAAAGCTGCAATCACAAAAGCTGCCACTGATCTGAAGGTAATATATCTAAAGATATTAAAGGCTGAAAAATCCCGGCTTAACGGGTAAAGCAAATGATAGAGCATCACGCACCGAGGACAAAGTATTGGAACTTAAGTTATATCGATGAGCTCTTCTAGTTGTAAAGTGCGACTCCCTTTAATAAACACTCCAAGGCAGTTCCAGTTACCAACCTTTCGTCCATTTTTGGATATGAACTCATGCCTATCTTTGTATTTTTTCCCGTTAGGAAAACCTTTGAGGTAATCATCAGCGTAGCGGCCAATAAAATGTACATCTTTAACTTTCAAACCCTCTAATAGCTTGCCTATACCTTCGTGATAACGAGGTGCGTTTTCACCAAGTTCATTCATATCACCAATGATAAACATGGCATCTTTTAAATCACTCTTCTTTTTAGATATCCAATGATTAACAAACCCCTTGATAGAAACTTCCATCGAGCTTGGGTTGGCATTATAGGCATCAAGGTAAACGTGTTTGTTATCCACACTTAAGACAACCGAGCGATTATTTTTTGGCGGAATATAATTTTTTACAGCAGATTTATAGTCAAGTTCAGGCCAAAGACTTAAGCATAAAGCCACGGCCATCGCCATATTATATCTGTTATGAGGCTCAATGATTTGCGGGCACGAAAAATCAAAGTTCTTTCCATTATAATTAATTATAAAGCTTTCATCTTGATCGCTAAAAACAAAGTCATTTCCGGCATCGCTTCCGATGCTAATAGTTGAAGACTTTCCTTTAAGTTTTTTTAGTCTTATATCATTTGTATTTACTAAAAAAACTCCGTCAGGAACTTTCGAAATTGCATGGTACAATTCAGATTTTTCTAAAAAAACATTATCTTCGT
This sequence comes from uncultured Halobacteriovorax sp., assembly GCA_964352405.1. Classification (GTDB taxonomy): domain Bacteria; phylum Bdellovibrionota; class Bacteriovoracia; order Bacteriovoracales; family Bacteriovoracaceae; genus UBA4207. The sequence continues at coordinate 57,110 of CAYGRY010000003.1, read as the reverse complement.
TGTGAAAAAATTCTAAATGAGATTGTCCAATATTTGTAATTAAGCCGGCCTCTGGCAGGCCCGAATCACATAGATTAGCAATTTCACCGGGATGATTCGTTCCCATCTCAAGAATTAAAACTTCAGTTTCAAGTGGCATATCTAAAATTGTAAAAGGAACGCCGAGATGGTTATTGAGGTTTCCTTTTGTCGTGTGAAATTTACCTGGGTAAACACTCATCAAAGAAGCCAACATCTCTTTAGTCGATGTTTTGCCATTTGAACCAGTTAGAGCAAGAACTTTATTTTTAAGGCTTAGGGACTTCCAATATTTTAACTTTTTTAGTCCACACTCTTTGATAAACGTATTTGCGTCAGCAACAAAGGTCACTTTACTTTGGTCACAATTTTTTAATAGATCTCTGTTTGTTTCATTATCATTTACAAATGCGTGACTAAGACCTTTACCAATTAAAGTCGCTACAAATTGTGCAGCATCGAATTGTTCTCCACGAAGAGCTACAAAAAGATCATTTTCATTAAAGCTTTTTCTTGAGTCTGTAAAAATACCATGAACTTGCGGTTGATAAATCATGAACTTAGTCCCCAAAAATTTTTAATAATCTTTAAATCATCAAAGGGTGTCTTTAGCCCTTTCACTTCTTGATATGTTTCATGTCCTTTACCTGCAACAAGAACAATATCTCCACTATTGGCCAAAGATAAAGCCAGATGAATCGCCTTTTTACGATCAGCCTCAATACTAACGGACTTTGAGACGTCGACACCTTTTAAAATATCATTAATGATATTTTGAGGTTCCTCACTTCTAGGATTATCAGAAGTAACCACAATATGATCACTATGCTGTTGAGCGATCTGGCCCATTATTGGTCTCTTGCTTGAATCTCTGTCTCCACCACAACCAAAAACAGTAATGAGTTTTGAATCTTTATAAGATTGCCTAACTCCAAGACAAACATTTTCAAGTGCATCTGGTGTATGAGCATAATCCACAATGGCCACTTTTCCATCAAGCTCAACTGATTCAAATCTGCCTGAAGGAGCAGTTAGTTTATCAAGTGAGTCAATTTTCAAGCCTAGATTTTCTAATATAGATAGACATAGATTTATATTCTTTAGCGCAAATGTTGTTTGCAAGTTCTTACTAACTTTTGATAAATCAAAGTTTTTCGCCAACTCTATATTTTCACTGTTTTTAATTTTATCAAAAACATTTTTTTCGCTTATAAATAATTTACCAGAATCCTTTAAATAATTTTTAATTTTCAGTTTCGCTTCAAAATATTTATCCATCGTTTGGTGATAATCAAGATGGTCTTGCGTTAAATTTGTCCAACCAACTACCTCGAATGTAACGCCATGAATTCGGTCTTGATCCAGCGAGTGACTTGAGACTTCCATCAGGCAATAGTCGTAACTCAATTGATGTTTAAAAAGAGTTTTTCTAAGTTCACATAGGCCCGGCGTTGTTAGGCTAAAATCTTCGGCTTGCTTAAAATTCAAAAAAATTCCAAGTGTTCCAATGGTGAGCACATTCTTATTATTATAGGCTAAGAGTTGGGCCAAATGATGAACACATGATGTTTTCCCGTTAGTACCCGTAATTCCTATATATTTCTTTTGAGGCACTGGATAGTAATGATCTAAAAGAGAAAACAGATAGCTTTGAAATTCTTCATTTTTAAAAGTGATGACTCGAGGGTCACTTCCATTAAAGATATTATTAACAACAATTTTTTTTGACTTAGATTGCTTTAATCTTTCTTCAAAAGCTATTAGCGCTTTATCATTATTTTTTAAATTATAGAAAACAACTTCATTTTCTTCACATTTATCTAGTTGTGAACTTAAGCCACTTATATTTAAAGAGTTTAGTTGTTCTAATAATTGATCGAGGCTCATAATTTTGGCGGTGAATAGATCAGCTTAACGGGGCCTGCAACCTGACTGCCAGGAGTGGGACTTTGTTCACTCACAACACCTATTCCGCGATGAACAATATCAACCCCAACTTTTTCAGCCAGACTTATAACAGATCTTCGATCCAAGCCGATAAAATCAGGAACCGCTCCCTGAATGATTCTCGCTGATGAACTCACCGTTTTTACTGTATCAAATGCTTCATGTTTTTTTGCCGACTCGTCGTCCTCAGCAATACGATCAAAATCTTTATTTTTATATAGTATATACTGTGTGACTTTTTTAAAGATCGGTGCAGCAGCTTGGTTTCCGTAGTAACCATTTTCTTTTGGATCATCGACGTAGGCATAAACAACAAATCTATTATCAACATTTAAAGGAAAGCCTACAAAACCAGGAATATAACCGGAATAGCTACCACGACTATCTGGCCTTTGAGCCGTGCTCGTTTTACCCGCTATTTTAAAATATGGTATCCTAGCGTTATCACCTGTTCCATTTTCTACCGCTTGAACTAACATATTTGTTAATTCTTCCGCTGTTTTTTTGCTAATAATACGTTTCTTTATAATTGGCTGCTTATGATCTTTTATAATTCTTGGAACCACGTATTCACCACCATTTGCAATAGCCGCATATGCTGAAAGAATTTGTATTCCAGTTGTAGCAATACCTTGGCCAAAGCTAATATTGGATAGTCTTATTGTGCTTACGTTTTCTTGATCAGAAAAAATACCTCTAGATTCACCTGGTAACTTAAGCCCAGTTTTTTCACCAAATCCAAAATCTTTTATCGTCTTTTTAAGTCTTGGGTAAGTTAAATCAAATGCGATTTTCGTTGTTCCGATGTTTGAACTGTCCTTAATAATGTCTGTAACCGAAAGCCATTCATATTTTTTCCTAGAATCTGATTCTGTTACTACATGACCATCAATGATCATTTTACCTTGTTCACAATAATAATTAGTTTCCGGTTTTGCGATATTGTTTTCTAAAGCTGAAGCAACCGTAAAAATTTTGAAGATTGAACCTGGCTCAATAGGGGAGTTTACGAAAGATAGCTTTCTAAAAGATGAATCATCTGAGCGCAACTTGTTTGGGTCATAGGTTGGATAATTTGCCATTGCTAGAATTTCACCCGTGTTAGCATCAATAACACCAACCCCACCACCCTTGGCTCCGTGATGGTCAACAGCATCTTTTAATGATTTTTCAGCTATTGCCTGAAGGTCTTTATCAATAGTTAGATTGATATCGTGAGATTCTTTTTGAGGACTTGTACTTTCAAATTTGATCGGACGACCTTTTGCATCTTTAATATATTTTAAAACTGTAGGCTCGCCTCTTAGCTTTTTATCAAACTCATACTCAACCCCTGACAGTCCTGAGTTATCTATTCCAACAAAACCCAGAACCTGTGCAAGTAACGTCGCGTTTGGATAAATTCTTTTTGGAACCGCTTCAATATATATTCCTTTTAGCTTTTTAACTTTTTCTACTTGATCATCTTCAAGTCTTATTTTTCTAGCAAGCCAAGTGTACCTTTCTCTGTTTTTAACTCTTTGCTTTATTCTGGCGTAGGGAAGTGTCGGAACAATTCTCGCTAATTCTTTAAAGACAGAAAAGTCTCCATCAAGCTGTTTTGGTATTGTAAAGAGAGAGTAGGTTTGAACATTAATCGCTAACGGATGACCACTTCGGTCTAAAATATGACCTCTTTTGGGATAGACTGTTAATTCTCTAAAAACTTGATTTCTACTTTTAGTTAATAGGGCTTCACGGTCAATCACTTGAACCTTGAATGCCTTAATCATGACTGCTAGAAATGCAAAACATAAAATACTAAAGACAATGATGACTCTTCGTTTTAATTGCATTTCGCTTACTCCATCCTAGGGCACAACGATAATTTGATTTTGCTTTGGCTGAGAAAGTCCGTGCTTATTGGCCATTGCTCTTAATTTATCAACAGACATAAGCTTAGCTTTTCTGGCCTTAAGATCTTTATTTTCAACAATAACTTCATCAATCTCTTTATTTAAAAAATTAACCTGATAATCAAGTTCTACTGTTTTCATTCTAAATAATACAAAGAGAATGGCTAAAACTGTAAAGGTTAAGATGATCGGAAAGCCGCGTGAGCTAAAAAATATAGACTTTGTTTTATCGATGAGACCTTGAGATCTTTTTGATGATTTTCTAGCTATCGTCGCCATAAATGTCACTCCTTAACATTGAGATGAGCGTACTTATTTTTATCTCTCTTGAAAGAAATCCTTTCTAACACTCTCATTTTAGCACTTCTACTGCGAGAATTCTCAAAAATTTCACTCGGAGATGGGACAATGGGTTTTCGACTTGTTTTGTATAGGGGCAACTCTGTTCTTTGCTCCAAGTCTTTAAAAACTATTTTGGCCAAACGATCTTCCAAAGAATGAAAACTAATAACGGCCAAACGCCCGTTCATGACGAGCTTTGATGCTACTTGAGGAAGAGTGTCGGACAATACTCCAAGTTCATTATTGACTTCGATTCGAAGCGCTTGAAAGGTTTTTGTTGCGGGATGAATTTTCGAAAATCTCTTAGCCGCCGGATAACAACTTCTAACAATTTCAGCTAATTGTAGTGTTGATTCTATAGGGGCAGTTTTTCTATCATGAACGATTCTTTTCGCTATTTTTCTAGAGAGTTTTTCTTCACCGTATTCCCATAAGGCCGCTGCTATTTGTTCTTCTTCAGATGTATTTAAAAACTCCGCGGCACTTATGCCTGCTCTTGGATTCATTCTCATATCCAAAGGCGCATCAAAGCGAAATGAAAAGCCTCTTGAGGCTTCGTCAAAATGATGACTTGAAACTCCAAGGTCCATGACAATTCCGTCAAAGCCTTCAGCATTATTCTCTTTTAAGAAAATATCAGCATGAGTTTGAAAGTTTTCAAAATTACTATCAACAAGTTTTATATTACCAATATTTTCCTCTTTAAATAACGTAAAACCATTGGCTAAGGCTTCGGGGTCTTGATCAAAACTTAAAACTTTTGAGCCCATAAACTTTGCCAAAGCCAGCGAATGTCCACCAGCTCCAAATGTTAAGTCTGCATAAATCCCATTATCTTTCCCAAGATGGGTAATGACATCTTCTTTCATAACAGAATAGTGGGATTTATATTCACTCATTATCGTGCAAGAACATCGACCATCTCTTTTTGTTGATCAGTCCATCTCACTTGTGGTGTTAGAATTGAAAAAAGAATATTCTCGTCAACTGCAACAGGGTTTTTAACTAAATCAGGAACGAGTTTAGATATAAGCTTTCTTGCATTTAAGTTATTATTTTTCATCACCTTCATGATTTCTTCTAATGTGCAGTGTTCTTCTTTCCAGCAATCATAATCGGTTACCATAGCGACAGTAGCGTAAGCGATAGCAGCTTCTTTTGCTAAATATGATTCAGGAACATTTGTCATTCCAATCACGTCAGCTCCAAAAGAGCGGTAAATATGAGACTCTGCCTTTGAAGAAAATTGAGGCCCTTCGATACAAAGATATGCTCCGCCTTTAGCATGATCAATCTTTTCACTTGAACAGAGCTTGGCGATTCTTTCTCTTAATTCAAGGTTTACAGGCTCAGCTGTTGAAACGTGAGCAACAACACCTTCTCCAAAAAATGTTCTTTCACGCTTACCTTTAGTC